>NZ_JBYCLD010000261.1:0-12596 GCF_057473725.1 Mycobacterium sp. TH-M11
GCAGTGGCTTCTTCGAGGCCGGCGGTGGCCCGTCGGCGCAGCGGGGCGAACAGCCACATGCCCAGCGGCATGGCAATGACCAACCCGAACAGCAGCGCGACGACGACCGGAAACTCGCGCACCCCGAGCGCGCGGCCGATGCCGAAGATCACCGCGGTGAGTGCGGCCACCAGAGCCAGCCGTGCAATGACATACAGCAGCACGCCGACGATCGCGCGGCCGGTCGAGCTCTCTCCGTTTGACACACTGCGAGCCTAAGTCGCCGCGTATATTCAGACCAAGGAGGTGTTCAGTGCTCTACCTGCTCCTGGTCCTCGTTATCGGATCGTTGGTCTATCTCGGCGTGCGCGCGGCTCGCGCTCAGCTCAACCGCCCGAAGAGCCGCGTCATCGGACCCGATGACGATCCGGATTTCTTGTGGCGCCTGGGCCACGGTGACAGCAACCCGCGTTGACGTCCGGGCTCGGTGTGCCCAAGCTGAAGCTAAATGAAGTGCTCGTTGGATCGGCGCTGATCGCTCGGAAAGCCGTCGGCCACCACGGCCGCCAGCTCGATGAGCGCTTCGCGGGTGTCCCGCTTCAGCAAGTCCAGGTCGATCTCGGCGCCTTCTTCCAGATGCGGGTCGAACGGCACCAGACGCACTGCGCGACAGCGCCTGGAGAAGTGGTCCACCACTTTCTGCATGTCGACCTTGCCTGACCGCGGCCGTACCGCGTTGATCACCGCGATCGAGTTGCTGACCAGTTCTTCGTGTCCGTGCGCGTCGAGCCAGTCCAATGTGGCCGAGGCGCTGCGGGCCCCGTCGATCGAGCCCGAGCTGACCACAACCAGCGCGTCGGCCTTCTCCAACACCGCCGTCATCGCCGAGTGCAAAAGCCCGGTGCCACAGTCGGTGAGCACCAGCCCGTAGAACCGTTCGAGGATCTCCAAGGTCTTGGTGTAGTCGTCGGCGCTGAACGCCTCCGACATTGCCGGATCGCTGTCCGATGCCAGCACTTCGAGCCTGCTGCGGCCCTGCGAGGTGTAACTGCGGACGTCGCTGTAGCGCTCGATACCCTCGGCGTCGCGCAGCAGGTGACGTACGGTGGCTGGGGTTTCCAGCGGCACTTTCTGGTTCAGCGTGCCCCGATCGGGGTTGGCGTCGACGGCGATCACCCGGTCGCCGCGGATCGAGGCGAACGTCGCGCCCAGCGTGGCGGTGATGGTGGTCTTGCCGACACCGCCCTTCAGCGACAGCATCGCGATCCGGTAGCAGCCCCGCAGCGGCCTGTTCACCTGGACCGTGAGCTCGTTGTAGCGCATCGTCCGTGGGCTCTCGCCGACGTTGATGAGTTGCCCGGACAGCTTGTAGAGCAAACGGCGCCAGCCCTCGGTGGGCGCCGGCTTGACCTGGCGCAGCAGAGTGCTGGTGGACAGCTCCGGGTACCGCGTCGGCGCGAGGTTCGGCCCCGAGGCTGCCCCGTGGCCGGATGACCCGGCGGGCGGGCCACCGTAATTGCCGTAGACCCGGCGCGGGGCATTCGGAGATTCCACGACCCGGGGCATGCCCTGGTACGGCGTCTCGGCCCAGGCGCGCGGCTCGACGCGGGTTTCCGGAACCGGCGCGTGCTGGGTCGCGCCCTCGGCGAACCGGCGCTCGGTGCGGAACCCGGCGAACGCCCGGGTCGCCGGCTCGGCGGCTGGTGGCGGTGTCGCGTGCGGCGGCAGCTCGGTAGTCGGATGGTCTCCGCGGTCTGCGTTCGCATCGTGCGTCGGATGGTCAGACACGTGAAATATCCCCTCGTTGCAACACTCGGGTCGCTGGTTATCGAACAATGCTATTGCTCGAACATAGCTCAGCGCCCTTAGAAGCCGCTGAACTGCGCTTATCCGACCCCGGCGTAGGAGTGCAGGCCGACGGTGACCAGGTTGACGAAGAACAGGTTGAACACCATCGCCACGAAGCCGATCACGTTGATCCAGGCCGCTTTGCGGTCCCGCCAGCCCGCCGTCGACCGGGCGTGCAAGTACGCGGCGTAGACCACCCATGCGATGAATGCCACAGTTTCTTTGGGATCCCAGCCCCAGTACCGGCCCCAGGCCTCCTCGGCCCAGATCGCCCCGAAAATCACTCCGAAGCCGAAGACCGGGAACCCGAAGATCGTGGTCCGATAGGCGATGCGATCCAGCGTGCGGGCATCGGGCAGACGCTGCACGAGCTGGGCGAACTTGCCCCGAGCGGCCGGCTCGCCCAGCCCGGAGGTGCGCAGCAAGAATAGGATGCTGGCCACCCCGGCGACCATGAACACTCCCGAACCGAGGCTGACCACCGAGACGTGAATCGGCAGCCAGTACGACTGCAGGGCGGGCATCACGGGGGCGGCGTTGGTGTAGAGCCAGCGTCCGGAGACCGTCAGCAAGATCAGCACCGGCAGCAGCAGGAAGACCCACAGCGGGCGGTACTGCGGGCGGCGCAGCACGATCGCACCGGCGACCAGACCGCAGAAGCAGGTCAGGTTGATGAACTCGTACATGTTGCCCCACGGCACCCGCTGGGTGGCCATACCGCGCAGCACGATGCAGCCGAACAACAACCCGATCCCGGCGTAGACCAGGAACAGACCGGCCCGCCCGAATCGTTCGTCGACCGGGCGGCGCGGGGGCGCGGTCACCACGCCGGGGGTGGCGCTGTCCGCCCGACGACGATGCGGGCCGCCAGGCCCGGGGAGAAGTCGGGCTGTATCCCCGCCCACTCCGACAAGTTCACCGTCGGTGTGACGGCTGCGGGTGTAGGCGAGTTCGACCGCCAGCAGCAGCAGCGCGACAACCATGATGACCACCGCAGAGGTGAACGCCCAGTCGGAGTTACGTGCCAGTCCGAGGTGGATATGGGTCGTATTCATGGGCGCCATTCCTCCATTCCGGCTACGCCGGCGTCATCGTCGTCGGCGTACTCATCAGCGCCACTCCTCCACCCCGGCTACGCCGGGGTCATCGTCGTCGGCGCTGCCAGCCCGTCCTGCAGGCGCTCGACAAGCCGCTCGAATTCGTCACCCCAACCGGCGTTGTCGGTTCGCGCCAAACCGCCTACCTGGACATTCACCGTACCCGGCGTCGTCGTCTGCAGCCGAACCCAGACCCTTCGCCGGCGCACCAGCAAAGACACCACGAGCCCGGCCATCATCGCCATCGCCGACACCAGCACCCAGACCTGGCCTGGGTCGTGGGAAACCTGCAGGTTGACGAACGGCACCGCACCGTCGAAGCGCACCACCGTGCCCGCCGCGGGGCCCTGGTCGATGCGCACCTGCTGACCGGCGCGCAGGTTGACCCGCTTGACCCGGGTGATGCGGTGCTGGTCGACGAGGCGTGGATCGAGGTTGTACAGCGATTGCGGCCGGCCGCTGTCCAGGCCGGTGTCGCCGGAGTAGATGTCGACGGCGACCGCCGGGGCGATGAGCGCCGGAAAACTCGACGAGAGCAGCGTGCCTTCGAGTTGCTCGGTCGGTGCCAGCAATCCGGTGATCGCGATCTGATGTTGACGGCGCTCGGCGGCGTTGGGATAAGTACCGGCAGGCGGGTCGATGCGGGCGACGCCGGAGGACAGCAGCGTCCGTGGGTTGTCGGGTCGCCACTGCACGGTCGAGGTGCGGACCTGACCGTCGGGGAAGACGACGCTGAATGTCGGCGCATAGCCGTGGCCCTGCAGGTAGACCCGGTCGCCACCGACCCGCAGCGGGTGGTTGACCTCGAGCCGGTAGGGCCACCAGCGTCCGCCGCTGAGGTCACGGCCCGACTGATAGTCGATGTCGGCGGCGAACGACGTAGCCTGCCCGGACGGTAGGTACTTGGCTTTGAAGTCGTTGACGCGCAAGCAGATTGGATGCAAAGAGGTACCGTCGACGGTGTTGCCGGCCCGGAACGAGTCGAACGCCGCCGGCGATGCCGAGCAGAACCCCGGTCCGCCGTCGGCGATGACGACGACATTGCCTTCGTAGCCGAACAGCTTGCCGGCGGCGACAGCGACGAGCAGACCCAGCAGCGAGAAATGGAAGACCAAGTTGCCGAATTCGCGCAAATAGCCTTTCTCGGCCGAGATTTCGATGTCATCGCCGCGGCGGACGACGGTGCGCCAACCCCGCAATCGTTGCGTCATCGTGGTCGCCACGTCGTCGGCCTCACCGGCGATGACGGCGACGGCATGTTTGGGCAGCCGGGTCAGATTCCGGGGTGCGGGCACGGGGGCCGCCCGCATGCTGCGGGCATGCTCGATCATCCGCGGTGTCAGGCAGCCCAGCAGCGAGATGAACAGCAGGGTGTAGATCGCGGTGAACCAGAAGCTGCCAAAGACGTTGAATGCCTGCAGCTTGTCCAGCAGCGGACCGAGCTTCGGATGGGCGGCCAGGTAGTCGTCGACCTTGCCGGCGTTGAGGCTGCGCTGTGGCAGCAGCGCGCCGGGCATCGCGCCCAGCGCCAGCAGAAACAGCAGCACCAGCGCGGTGCCCATCGACGTCAAGGCCCGCCAGGTGTTGCGGGCGTAGGCGATCACCCGGTTCAAATCGGCAGCCTCACATCCGAGACGAGCCCGTCGCGTAGCCAGGAGATGAACTCATTCCAACCGCCGCTGACCAGGGCGATGCCCACCGCGATCAACAGCACGCCGCCAAATATCTGCAGCGCCCTGGTGTGTCGGCGCAACCAGCCGAGCCCCGCCACTGCCGAGGCCGAGCCGAAAGCCAGCAACACGAACGGGATTCCCAGGCCCAGGCAATAGGCGATCACCAGCACGACGCCGCGGGCCACGCTGGCGCCATCGGTCGCCGACGCGACGGTGACCACGCCGGCCAGCGTCGGACCCAGGCACGGTGTCCAGCCCAGTGCGAACACCGCGCCCAGCAGTGGCGCGCCGGCCAGCGTGGACAACTGTCGCGGCGCGAACCGGAACTGACGTTGCAGCGCCGGAACATAGCCCACGAACACCAGGCCCATCACGATGGTAATTAGGCCGCCAACCCGTTGCAGCACAACCTGATTGGCGATCAGCGTGGTGGTCATGCCCAAGACAGCGACCGTGCCGAGTAGAAACACCACGGTGAACCCGGCGACGAACAACGCCGCCGACCCGGCCACCCGCCACCGCGCGTGCGGCGGAGCGTTCTCCGCCTCGTCGACACCGACCACCGCGGCCAGATACGACAGATAACCCGGCACCAGCGGAACCACACAGGGCGAGGCGAACGACACCATTCCGGCCAGCACCGACACCGTCAGCGCGAGCAGAAGCGGTCCGGCGGTGGCGGTTTCGGTGAGACTCATTTCTCCGCCGCGATCCGTTGCACCACCGGTTGCAGATCCTCGGCGAGCAGTTCACGCAGGAACACCGCGGCGACCCGGTGTTGACGGTCCAGCACCGCCGTAGCGGGAATGACCGACGTCGGGTACTTGCCGCCGAATGCGATTATCGTCCGCATCGCCGGGTCGTAGATCGACGGGTAGGTCACCTTGCGGTCTTTCACGAAGTCCTGAGCGGCTTCGAGGTTGTTGTCGCGGACGTCGATCCCCAGCATCGCGACGCCGTCGGCGCGGGTGGCGTCGTAGACCTTTTGCAGCGCCGGGACTTCGGCGCGGCACGGCCCGCACCACTGACCCCAGACGTTGATGACCACGACCTGGCCGATGAAATCGTCGACGGACACGGTGTGGGCCGGGTCCGTCAAGTCTGGTCCGGAGATCGGCCCGGGCTTTCCCCGGCGGTCGGGCGGATTGTAGAAGATGTCGGTTTTGCCACCCGGAGAGACGAATTCGAAGGTTCCGCCCTGCGCGACGGCGTCGTCACCGGTGGAGCAGCCGACCAGCAGCGCGGCCACTGCGCCGGCGATCAACGCCCATTTCATCACCGCAGTGCCGGCTCGCTGTACAGCACGTCGACCAGCCGATCGTCGTCGTAGACCAGCGATGTCACCGACCCGACCGCGCATTCGCGGCGGCGCGGGTCGTGCCAGAGTCGCCTGCCGGTGACCGCCAAGCGGCCCGTCCACACCGGAAGCTGGTGGCTGACGCACACGACTTCGCGGCCCGCGGCCCGCGCCCGGGCTTTGTCGATCGCGGTCGTCATACGCGCGGCGATCTGCTGGTACGGCTCGCCCCACGACGGGGTGAACGGGTTGCGCAGTTGCCACCAGAACCGCGGGTCGCGCCACGCGCCGTCGCCGGGACCCACCCGCTTGCCCTCGAAGAAGTTCGCCGATTCGATCAGATCGGGGTCGGTGTCGACGGTGAGGTTGTGGCGGGCGGCGATCGGCGCGGCGGTCTCCTGCGCGCGCTGCAACGGCGAGGCGATGACGGCGACGATGTCACGGTCGGCCAGCGCATCGGCCGCCGCCTGAGCCTGTCGATTTCCCTTGTCGGACAGCCGGAATCCGGGTAGCCGCCCATAGAGCACGCCGTCAGGATTGTGCACCTCGCCGTGGCGGATGAGGTGGACGCGGGTGTGTTCGGCCATCAGGATGCGGTCTCCTCGGCGGTGGCTTCTGCGGCGCTGCGCGCCGCGTGGGGCAGGGCGTCGGCGATTCGGGCGAACGCGGCATCGTCGAGCGCCGCCGAAACGAACCAGGCTTCGAAGGGGCTGCAGGGCGGATAGACACCGGCGTCGAGCAGCGCATGGAAAAACGGCGCAAAGCGCCATGTCTCGCTGCCGCGCGCCGTGGCGAAGTCGGTGACCGGCGCGTCGGCGAAGAACACGCTGAGCATGTTGCCTGCCCGCGGAATCTGATGTTGCACACCGGCTTCGGTCAAGGCCAGCGATAGCAGGCCGGCCAGCCGATCGGCGTTGGCATCGAGCGCGGCATACACCGCGTCGTCGGCCGCCCGCAAGGTGGCCAGGCCGGCGGCGACGGCAACCGGGTTGCCCGACAGCGTGCCGGCCTGATACACCGGACCCAGCGGTGCCAGTCGGTTCATCACCTCGGCGCGCCCGCCGAACGCCGCGGCGGGCAGGCCACCGCTCATCACCTTGCCGAAGGTGAACAAGTCGGCGTCGACCGTATCGATTCCATACCAACCGCTTCGGCTGACCCGAAAGCCGGTCATCACCTCGTCGACGATCAGCAACGCGCCGTACTCGGCGGTGATCTCACGCAAACCGGCGTTGTAACCCGGTGCGGGCGGGACCACACCCATGTTTCCTGGACTGGCCTCGGTGATCACCGCCGCGATCTGGTCGCCGAACTCCTCGAAGGCGTGCCGAACCGCGTCAATGTCGTTGTAGGGCAGCACGATCGTGTCAGCAGCGGTCGCGCCGGTGACCCCGGGCGAGGACGGCAGGCCCCGTGACGATCGCAAGCGCGGCGAAGCCGGGCGCAGCGGGTCGTCAGACAGGCCCCGTGACGATCGCAAGCGCGGCGAAGCCGGGCGCAGCGGGTCGTCAGACAAGCCAAGCGTCGCGACTCCGGAGCCGGCTTCGGCGAGCAGCGCGTCGACATGGCCGTGGTAGCAGCCGGCGAACTTGACGATCTTGGCGCGGCCGGTGAAGCCGCGGGCCAGTCGGACCGCGCTCATGGTGGCCTCGGTGCCCGAGTTGACCAACCGGATCAGCTCCACCGGCGCCACCCGGTCGATGATCTCGGCGGCCAGGTCGCTTTCGGCAGGCGTCGGAGCCCCGAAGGACAGCCCGTTGGCGGCTGCCTTGGTGACGGCCTCGACCACCGACGGGTGCGCGTGGCCGAGGATCATCGGCCCCCACGAACAGACCAGGTCGACGTAGCGGTTGCCGTCGGCGTCGGTGAGCCAGTAGCCGTTGGCCTCGGTGATGAAGCGCGGTGTCCCACCGACCGCCGTGAACGCCCGCACCGGCGAGTTCACCCCGCCGGGAATGACCGCGCTGGCGGCCTCGAACAGCTTCGAAGACGCCGCTAAGCGCTGCGCCGAAGCGGGCCGTGTCGCAGCCTGACGAGGAGCCTCGCGATCTTGTCCGTGCACATCCTCCAGTGTCCCAGCCGCGGGGAGCGTGTCGACTACAGGGTGTAGTTGTTCAGCCGCCCGCCACACCCGTCCCATCACGATCGGGCCGGAGCACGTCGCGGAATGTGATCGCGCGCGCCATCAACCGAAGAACGGACCGTCGTGGCGCGCCAGGCAGGCAAGCCGCCGTTCCTCACCGAGGATCGCATCCGCTTTGGCGTCCATCGCCGCCTGCTCCAATTCGCGGCGGCAGAAATCGGCAAGGATCAGACCCTTCATCCGGGTGCACCACTTGACGACCGATTCGTCGTCGCTGGCTTCGGCGCCGGCCAGCAGCACCGCGTGCAGACCTTCCAGCTCCGCGGCGGCAAGGGTCTTCAGCGCGCAAGGTTCGCTGCTGGCGCCGTCGACGTGGACGCCGGTGGTCACCGCCACCAGGCGGACCAGCAGCGCGTCAGACACCGAACTGGCCCATCGCGCCAGACCCGGGTGCCGCGACCGCGACAACTGGGCGCAGACCCCGAGCAGCGTGGAAGCGGCCGCTTCGGGCAACTCGTCGACGGCGGGATAGGTCATGGGATCCTCCTCATGCTCGTGAAGGGGATTCGGCGCCGACGTCGCCGTAGTTGGGTCAGACTTCGCCCAGTCGCATTCGTGGCGTCAGAACAACGACGTGAAAACGTCGCTGAGGCTCATCCCGGCATCGCCCGCCGCCTGTGCGCCGGCTTCAACAGCCGTCTCCAGCGCTGCCGGATCACCATCCAGGGCGGCCTCGTAGCTATTCCAGGCCGCCGCTTCCGGCGCAACTGCGGGTTATTCGTCCGGATTTGGCTGGTGCCGCAGTCGCAGGGCGAGTTCGACGTGCCCGTTGTCGAGCAGGAAGCCCAGAAACAGCGCGCGGAATGCCGTGTACATGGAATCCGGTGGCAACAAGCCCGGAACGGCCAGCTCATGCAACATGAGACCGTGGGCGAGCGCGACAAGGGACGGCGCGACGCCGTCGGGCTCGGGAGAGCCCGCCACCCGCGCAACCGCGGCGGCTGCACGTCTGCTGGCCACCAACGCTTCGGCCACCGAATCCCGAAACGACGGATTGCGCGCGGAGGTCAGCAATATCTCAAAGAGCGCAAGTGTCTCGGGGAGTCGCCGTGCGGTGTCGGCGGCAAACGCCCTCGCGACCTCATCGGAGGTGGCGTGCGCATTTTCCAGCCCGTCGGCCAGCGCGATCTGTTCACGGGCGTCGGCCTGGGCGCGGGCACGCAGGGCCTCCTCGACCAGCGCGTCAATCGAGTCGAAGAAGTAGCTCGCGGTGGCCAGCGGCACGCCCGCCCGCTCGGTGACGGCGCGGTGGGTCACCCCGGCGACACCTTTGTTGGCGGCCACCTCGACGGTTGCCTGCAGCAGTGCGTGACGCCGGGCCGCTGCGCTGGAGCGGTGCCGGCGCGTCGTCACCTGCGCGACTTTAAGCGATGCCCGAATACCTTGCCAGCGTGAGGCGCATCAGCGTCATTTCGACAAAGTCTGGAAATTCTTCTCGTTTCTTGTAGCCTTTGTCACACTTGCGCGCGCAGCGACAGGCCGCTCGCGACCGTGGAGGGGGTTCGGATGCTTCGTTTGCACACGTTGGTGGGTGTCGCGGTGTTGGGCGCCGGCCTGATCACTGTCCCGCCGATGCCGGCGGCGACGCGCGAACTACACGTCGGCGCGATACGACTCGCCAGCGTGGACGGCGCGGATTCCTCGCTGGGGGACGGCACCGCGCTGATCGTCGGCCCCAGCGGCGTCCCGATCCCTCCGCAGGGCTACATCGACAATGTCGAGCAGCTGTATTTGGCGCCGCGCGGCTTCACCGGCACCGTGCAACCCGTGGACACGCCCGAGGCGCTCTACCCGATCACCGGCGTCAAGAGCCTGCCGTTTGAAACCTCGGAGGCTCAGGGGCAGCAGATCGTGGACACCGACATCCTGCACCTGGTGGACAGCGGACAGGCCGATGCCGCCAACCCGGTCGTGGTGTTCGGCTACTCGCAAAGCTCAGTGATCTCGGCGGAGCTGATGTCACAGCTCGCCAGCCAGGGCGTGCCCAGCGATGACGTGCACTTCGTGCTGACCGGTGATGAGAGCGCGCCCAACGGCGGGTCGCTGTCGATCTTCGACATCCCCACCGGCGCGGACCCATCGGTCCCGGCCTTGGGGATCACGTTCAACGGCGACCAGCCCAGCGATCTGTACCCCACCGACGTCTACACCCTCGAGTACGACGGGTTCTCCGACTTCCCGCGTTATCCGGTCGACGAGCTGTCCACCCTCAACGCGCTGCTGGGCATCGTCACCCAGCACCTGACGTACGCCGATCTCACCCCCGAGCAGATCGCCGACGCAATTCAATTGCCCACGTCGGCGGCCGACACTTTGACCAACTACTACATGATCCCAGACCAGTACTTGCCGCTGCTGGAGCCGCTGCTGTGGGTAGGCCTCAAACCCCTGTATGACCTACTGGAACCGGACACCCGGATCCTGGTGGACCTCGGTTACGGCAGCCTCACCGAGGGCTGGAACCAGGGACCGGCCGATGTGGCCGACCCGGTCGGATTCTTGCCGACGAACATCGACCCAACCGAGCTGTTCACCGCGCTGAGCAACGGCGCCCAGCAAGGACTCACCAGCTTTCTCAGCGATCTGCACGACCCGTCCGCCAACCAACCGGCAGCATTCGCAGCTTTGCAGACGCTGGTCGACGCAGCGAACACGATCGGTGCCACCGACGCCACTTCTCCATCGCAGCTACTTGGCGATCCCTCCGAGCTGCTGGGCCTGGGACGCGACCTGCTCGGCAGCTTCGCCAACTATCCGATTGCGGATCCGACGACGCTGTCCTCGCCGACCGGCATCCTCAACGATCTCAGCGCTACGCTCTCGGCCGACTATGCGACGTTGCTGCCGTTGGCAGACACCGCCAACTCGCTGCTGACCAGCCTGCCCGCGGCCATCGCGAATGCCGTCGTCAGCGAGATCGCGTCGGGCAACCCCATAGCCGGGTTCGATGAGGTGATCGGGGCCGTCGCGGGGCTGGTCCCGTTCGCGTTCACCTACGGGGCGATCGCACCCATCGCGGAGTCGCTGGGCGGCACCCTGGTCAACCTCGCAGATCTGATCCCAGGTCTGTGATGGCCACGCTACGAACAGAGCTCCGATCCGCGAGTCCCGGGCCGGGGGACAACGCACGTCAAGCACACGAGGTGGTGCGCACAGATTTTCCCGGCGGAAGTATCCAGTCCCGTGCCCTCGCGCTGGTGTTGCGGTCGACGGTCAAGGTTGCGCTGCGGGTCTGGGCGCCGACGTGGCGGCTACCGTGGCCGGTTGGCATGTTCGATCACGCTGGCCGGCTGCTCAAAACGGTCAGTGGCGTGACCTACCAGCCAGTCATGCTGCCGCATTGCCGCGCCGAACTGGCCTGTCCGCCAAGGGTCACGTCCGGACGGTTCGTGCTCTACTTGCACGGCGGCGGGTTCCACGTCGGTGGGCGGCATCTGCACCGGCAAATGGTGGGCCGGTTCGCCCAGCTGCTCGCCGCGCCGGTATTGCACGTCAACTATCGAAAACTGCCGCGCCACTCGATCGCTGCCGCGATCGACGACTGCCTCGACGGTTGCCGGCACATCCTGGGGCTCGGCGTCGACCCCGCCCAGCTGATCGTGATGGGCGACTCCGCCGGCGGCTACCTGGCTTTTATGACGGCGCTGGGGATCCGCGACGCAGGCTTGCCGATGCCAGGGGCACTTGTCTCGATGTCTCCGCTCACCGAGTGGGATCACACAATGAAGTGCGCGGCACCTACCGCCGGAACCTGTGCGGTATTCCCCCGCTGCGCGCCCGAGCCCCTGTTGGCCTTGGCGACCAGGTGTAACCAGGAAGTGGGCCTCATCTCTCCCGCGCACTGCGACCTGACCGGGTTACCGCCGACGCTGATCCAAGCGAGTTCGACCGAATTTCTCTACCCCGACGCAGTCTTGATGGCCGAGCGGCTTACGGCTCACGGGGTGCAATGCGAGCTGCAGGTATGGAATCAACAGGTGCACGTTTTCCAAGCCGCGGCCGCCGTGGTGCCGGAAGCCGCACACGCGGTAGCCGAAGTCGTCCGCTTCATCGACCGCGTCCTACCGACCGGCGTCGACGGGTCGGCTTAGCGGTCCGGCTCGTAAGTTGGTCGGGGGCCGGAAGTTGCCTTCCCCGCGTCGAGAACGACGTTTTGGCGGCCTGCTACTCGAACTTTGCCGCCAAAACGTCGATCTCGGTGCGCAAAAAAATCATGGCGCACACCCCAGTGCGATTCCGCTGCGAGCCCGGAAAATCCGGAGGCGGTAAGCAACTACAGCCGCGCAGTCACGCCCCAGGGCTCAGCGCCCCCGCACGTCGATCGATCAGCGCGTCCACGCTGGCCTTGCCGGCGCCGACACACAGCAGCCACAGCAGCAGCCCCACCAACAGCCACTCCGGGGAATAGAACAAATTGCTCAGAAAATGCCACAGATCCGGATACTTCCGTGCCAGGTCCGGGCCGATGTCGGTGAGCAGCGCGCCGACCATATCCCCGGCGAGTACCAGCGCTACCAGCCGCGTGGCAAGGCCCAGCATCAACGCCACGCCACCGACGA
>NZ_JBYCLD010000262.1:0-4863 GCF_057473725.1 Mycobacterium sp. TH-M11
CGGTCGCAGCCCCGGCTGAGCCCAGCGCCTGCGCCCAGCCGAGCGGCCCGAGCGGAGTGCAGCCCAGCAGCTGGCTGACGCCGGGGATGCTGATCAGCGTCCCCATCACCGCCAGCGAGCCGCCCGCGGTCAACACGACCAGCGGAGTACGGGAGTCCAGCAGCGTCTGACCCAGCTGCGCCGACACCAGCGCGACCAGCGCCACCGTCGACGCCCGTTGCGGGCGCCCGGTGAAGCCGGCCATCGTCCACGCCGCGGTCGCCGCCGCCGCGGTGGTCGCGCCGCGGATCGCGACCGCCTCCCACAACGCCTGCTGATCGGGGCCTCTGCCTTTGGGGCCGTCGGCCCCAGCCGGACCGCTCGGCTTGCTGACCGCCAAAGCGGCCGCCGGCAGCGCGTCGGTGAAGATATTCACCAGCAGCAGCTGACGAGTGTTCAGCGGCGAGTTGCCGGTGATCGCGCTGCCGATGATCGCGAACGCCACCTCGCCGGCGTTGCCGCCGAGCAGCACTGACACCGCGGCCTGAACACGGCGCCACAGCTCACGGCCTTCGTCGATGGCGTTCAGCAGTGCCTCGATGCGGGCGTCGAGCAACACCACGTCGGCCGCGACGCTGGAGGAGTCGCTGCCCCGGGCGACCACGCCGATGCCGACGGTGGCCGCGCGGATGGCGGCGGCGTCGTTGGCGCCGTCGCCGACCATCGCGCAGACCTTCCCGGCGCGCTCCAGCGTCTGCACGACCTGGACCTTGTTCTCCGGCGACATCCGGGCGAAGATCACCCGCTCGTTGACCGCCCGTTCCTGATTCTTGCGCGACATGGCGTCCCACTCGGCGCCACTGATGACCTGGTCTGCGGTCACCGCCATGCCCATCTCCCGGGCGATCGCCGCCGCGGTGATCGGATGGTCGCCCGTGATCAGCCGGATGCCGATCTCGCGTTCGGTGAGCGCGGCCAGCAAGGCGGGTGCCTCGGCCCGGGGAGTGTCGGACAGCCCGAGGAAGCCCACCAGTGACAGCTCGCCGACGGCCAGGTCGGCGATCGCGTCTTCATCGTCGGTGACCAGTCGGGCCTGCTGGGCCGTCAGTCGGCGGCGCGCGACGGCGATGACGCGTAAGCCCTCGGCCGCCAGCGTGCGGACGGTCGCCTCGGTGTCGGGCCCGACGCCGTTGCTGGCGGCCAACACGACCTCGGGCGCGCCCTTGACAGTCAATTCGTCACCAGACACCGATGCCGAGAACGACCTGCCGGACCGGAACGGCAGATGCGCTGATACTTCGATGCCCTCTGCTACCGGTTGCGCCGCTTCGATGATCGCGCGGTCGGTGGCGTGCACCTGCGGTCCACCGTTGGCGTCGGGAGCCGCGCTGGCCGCGCAGCGCAGCACGTCGTCGCGGGAGTAGCCCTCGGCGGGATGCACGTGCGACACCCGCAGCCGGTTCTCGGACAGCGTGCCCGTCTTGTCGAAGCAGACCACTTCGATGCGTCCCAGTGCCTCCACCGATCGCGGAACCCGCACCAGCGCACCGAAGTTCGTCAATCGCCGGGCCGACGCCGCCTGCGCCAGGGTTGCCACCAGCGGCATACCCTCGGGCACCGCAGCCACCGTGATCGCGATCCCGCTGGCCACCGCATCGCGTAAACCCTTGCGGCGCAGCAACCCCAGCCCGCTGACCAGCAGCCCGCCGGTCACGCTGACCGGGAAGGCCCGCTTGGTGAGTTGGCTCAGTTGATGTTCCAGACCGATCTGCGGAAGGTTGCTGGAGACCAGTTCGGCGGCGCGGCGGGCTTGGGTGTCGGCGCCGACAGCAGTCACCAGCGCCATCGCGGTACCTGCGACGATCGTGGTGCCGCCGTAGAGCATGCACCGGCGCTCGGCCACGACAGCGCCCGGTGTGGGCTCGACTTGTTTTTCCACCGGCAGCGATTCACCACTGAGCGTGGACTCGTCGACCTCGAGATCTTCTTCTTCGATGAGTCGGGCATCCGCGGGCACCACTTCATTGGTGCGGAGTTCGATCAGGTCGCCGGGTCGCAGTTCCGCGGCCAGCACGTCGGTGTAAACCGGACGACCGTCAGGCGCGAACGTGACCTTGCGGGCTGGCGGAATCTGTTGGGCCAGAAGCTCGTTGAGTCTATTCTCGGCGCGCAGTCGCTGGCTGGCCGCCAGCATGGAATTCCCGGTGAGTACCGACCCGACCAGCACGGCGTCTACCGGCGAGCCCAGTACCGCGCTGGCCGCCGAGCCCAGCGCCAGCACCGGGGTCAGCGGGTCGGACAATTCGGCTCGGACCGCGCTGAGGAATTGCCAGATCGCCTGGCGCGGGCGGTCGGTCAACTCGGCGCCGCGGTGAGCGGTGTCGATCACCTTGGCGGCCAGGCCATAATTTTGTTGCAACTGCCGGTCGTCGGCCGGTGGCGGCAGCCTCGCGCGGACCTGGTCGATCGGCATTGCATGCCAGTCGTGGATCGGCGCCGGCAGCGGGGTCGGTGCGCGCAGCACGCGGCGGGCCATCAGGTAGCCCGACAGCATACCGGCGGCAGCACCCGTGGCCACCGGGTTCGGCAAGCGAGCCGTGACGCCGGGCACCATCAATAGTGCGCCCAATGCCGTTGCACTGCTAGCGATCTCGATACCGCGCTGGGTGGCCGATTTAGCGGCCGGGATGGCGTACAGCAATCGCCAGACACCGTCGAGGTCGCTCAGGATCAGGTGCGCGGTCCACGGCGGCGGTTCCGCGTCGGATTTGGGCATCACGCCGAGGCCGACATCGGCCGACGAAAGTGCTTGCGCCGCAGACGATGAAACGACAGCCACGGTGCGGCCAGACTGCTGCAGATCACCCAAAGCCGCGGCGAGGGAGTCGTCGACAGACACCGCGTCGAGCGGCCGCAGCTCATCGAACACCGGCCCCAGCTCGCCGAGGTCGTCGATCTCGATAGAGACCAGTTCCAGCCCCGCCCGGCGGGTCTCGGTCAGCACCGCCAGGGCCAACGGGTCGTGAGTCCAGCCGATCAGCGCTTCGATTTCGGAGCCGACCGGGTGCCATCCGACGCCGAGATCCTGATTCTCCAGCAGTAACTGGGCGCGATTCCAGGCCGATGGAAGCTCGACATCGTCGGCTCCGCGGACGCGGACAACGCGTAAGGTGTTGGTGCACAATACCCGTGGGTCGACCAGCAGCGTGTCGATCCGATCCAGCCGGCGCAAGCTGTCCGGGCGGATCGGCAGTGCGGCGTGCTCGTCCGCCAACCCGAGCCCCAGCGTTGACGCAAACGCCTCGCGCGTGGTTTTCATCGCTTTCGGCGCGGTCACCGTCACCGCGGCCGAGCCGGTGTTCAGATCACGGCTGGCGGCACTTATTGCCGCGCCGCTGACGGCTTGGATGCCTGCCGCCCGCCGAGTGTGGCGTTCTGCGGGGCCGTCCGGTGCCGGTACCGGACGCGACGGCGGGTACACCTGTGCATGGTCGGCGTGACGCGCCAACCCCGGTTCATGCCGGCGCCACGCGTTTGCTTCGGCGCGGGTCTCGGCGGCCTTGATTGTCTCCATCATCAGGTCCACCGCCAGCGATGGCAGCGACAACGAGCCAAGGTGTACGGCCGCGGTGAGCAGCGTCAAGGTGGTGTCGGTCGCCGGTTGGCCGAGTCGGTTCTCGACCATCCGACGCAACACCGGCTGGTAATTCAGCAGCGAATTGGCTGCGCCGACGGGTGGGGGCAGCGGCTGCCAGCGCAGCGTCCGGCCCAGGAGCGCGACGCTCAGCCCGGCGGCGTTGGCGCTCGCCGTTGCGAGCCTGATCGCCATCACCACGCCATCGCCGGGCAGCGCTTTTGCGCGCGGTACAGCGCTGTCGGGTGGTACGTCGGCGCCGTCGCGGTAGCTCCGTTCGGCGTCGTCGATCACCCGGCACAGGTCACGCACCGAGGTCTGATCGCCGGCGAGGGTGATGACGATGCGCGACAGCGGACGGTTCACGCTGACCGACGTGACCCCGGAACGGGCCAGGACGGCGTCTGCGACGACGGTCCCGAGTTCGGCGCCGTCGGGGCCGTCGAGCCCGCGGACCTCGATCCATGCTCGTCCGCTCCCACGCCAGCTGTGCCGAGTCAAGGTGGGCGCGGGCAGCCCGTCCGAGAGCGCTCTGACACCTTCGCGGAGCGGGATCGCGGCCAGCGTCAGGCCGGTCGAGGCGGCCGTGCCGAGCGATTCAGCCAGTGCGGCGACCGCGCGCAGCGGAAACGGTGCTCTCGTCAAAATCAGCGGCGGGTGCGCGACTGTGCGCCACCGGACTGCCGCGCCGGCGCCCGCTTGGCCGGCGTCTTGCGCGGCCGGGCGGAGTTGCTCGACCTGGCAGGCGCTGCCGCCTTGACGGAGGTCAACGGCGTGCCGCGCTCGCCGTCGCTGTGGGAGTTGTTCAGCCGGCGCAGCAACAGGGCACCGCCGCCGACGGCGAACAGGATCGGCCACTCGACGAGGCCCACCACCCCGAGCGCACCCAGCGTCAACGCGGCCGCAGGGGTGGAGTTGCGGCCACTGTCGATTCCCTTCTGCACGCCGGCGGCCGCGCCGGTCACCGCGCCGACGACGCCGTTGACGGCAGCGCCTCCGACTGCGCCCGCTGCGGCTGTGGTCGCCGAGGCGGCGCGGCCGACCGTTCGACTTACATTGCGTACGGCGCCGTCGACGACACCCATGATTACTCCCTGGCACTCAAATACGTGGGCCACATTCTGACGTCCGCAATCTTATGGCCCTAATTGGCAAATGAACAGCGGGTGAATACCCGTGCCGGCAGTTTTTACGCCTCAACCGGCGCGAATGTCCACCACGACCGGCGCGTGGTCGCTGGGTGCCTTGCC
>NZ_JBYCLD010000263.1:0-4195 GCF_057473725.1 Mycobacterium sp. TH-M11
CGCCCTGGGTGCCGGAATCCTCGGAGTTTGCGTACATCACATTCGAAGCAGCGACTTTGCCGGCGAACATGGTCTCCTTGCCCTGCAGGGCGGCGACATTGGCCTCCATCTGGGCTGACAGCGTAGGCAGCGCCGCGGAGATCATTGAACTCATCGGGTCTTCGCCGGGAGGAAGCGTCGGGATCTGCGGCAGCTGGACCGACGCCGGATCCCAATGCTCGCCGATTTGTTGCCGTTCGGATGGGCCACTTGTCATGGTCGCGGTCTCCGTCTCTTTCTAGCCGGGTGGTTTTCTGCCTACCCACACGACGATTTCGTCACCACTCTTCGTCGACGTCATCTTCGGCGAGGTCGTGTTCCAGCGGTGTGGGGACGGCCAGAGCCGCCCTGGTGCCGCCGCTGGATTCGCGATGGCCCCCCATCCCCGCGCCGCCCATACCGCCCCCCGCGCCGCCGGAAGCCACCGGCGCGGAGCCGGCGACCGTCGCCCGGCCGGCCACGGCGCCTTCTTCCACCGAGGCCGGCGCAACCATGGTGTTCTTTCCCACCAATTTCGCCATCAGCGGGGTCCGCGGCGAGCTGCCCCCGGCTCCCGGCATCGAGCCGCCGCGCCCGAGCCCGGCCCCCGACTTGGCGCCCGAGCCGCCGGCCGCGGGGTGGTTGCTGAACGCCGCGAAGGGAGAGGGCTGGCCGCCAGACCCGCCGCCTTTGCCGAACATCGACGAAATCTGTTGCAGCGGTTGCATCAACTGCTGCATGCCTTGGCCGCCACCGAGGGACTTCCCGAGCTGCTGGGGCATCTGCCCGAGCTGGCTCATCGTTTGCATCAACTGGGGTCCTTGGCCAGCGGCTTGTTGCGCAGCGTCGGCGGTCTTGCCCACCCCAGGATCGCCGCCCGGCGGAATGGGTATCGCCGAGGGATTGACCACTGTGGCGCCGAGATTGCTCGCCAACTCGCTGGTGCCTTCCATCACGTACGCCATGTTCTGCGACTGGCCGAACTTGATCAGGCTCTGGATGAGCTGATCCCCCTGAGGGAAAGATGCCGCTGCTTCGCACAAGTGCTGGATCTCTTGTGCTGTCGTATTCGCCAACGCCTTCGTTTTGGCCACCGACGCCTCCATGGCGCGCAGCTTGAGCGCGATAGCCGACGCTTCCGCGGCATTGATCTGGTGGCCGCCGATGATCGAGCCGGCTTCACCGAGGGCGGCTAACGCTGCAGGACCTGTCCAGTTGTTTTGCATCTGCGACGCCCGTCCCTGCAACTGCGGGACGACCACGCCAGTGAGGTGCATCGCCAGTTGTTCATACTGCTCCGCAGCGGCCGCAAGCACATCCTCGTCGGCGTCCGGCCAGCCGGGGCCCATCAGTGTCTGCGAACCGTACGGGCTCTGATCGCGCTGGATGGTCACGGCACGACCCCTCTCCGCGTGTACCGGTATGCAGTACAGACTTTACTGCGCCTTCCGCAGGCCGGTTCGCGCAATTTGCCGGGCCCTATCCCCGCGAGGAGTTGTCGAGCCGTCAACCGTCGTGACGCACGTAGGTAGGTGAGGCGCCCGGGAAGATCAGCAATCCTCCCGGGCACCTCGGCCTCAGCTTTCGGTCTCGGCCGGGGTCTCGGCCGGGGCCTCGGCCTCGGGTGTTTCGCGAGGCTTGCGGCGCAGCATCACGAAGTTCGCGATCGCGAGCAGCAGCGCCACCACCGCGATTGCACCCGCGGCGAGAGCGGGCCACAGCGGCGTGTTGTTCTGCTGCACGGTTTCGTCGGTCGCGAAGATATCCACGTCGGTGTGCCCTGAAGCAAGTTTCAATACCGGGGCCGGATGCCCGGGCCGCGGTGGGCCGGCGAACGGGTCGTCATTCCAGTTCACCGTGCGCCCGTCGCTGTTGGCCTGTTCGGTCGGCAGCACCAGGGCGTTGCGCATCGGTAGCGGACCGGCATAGATGCGGAACTGGTCGAACTGTTTGGGCGGGATGGCTGCCTGCGGGTTGTCCGCCCGCCAATCCACCTCCGCGATGAAGTTGTTGTGCACCGTGCCGTCGTTGTCCGTTTGCGGTGACGGGAGCGGCTTTTCGATGAGGATCGGCGTCCAGCCGGGCTTGGGCTGAGTGTTCACCACGAACATCGGGCTGTCCTGGGGCAGAAACACCTTCAGCCCGACGGTTGCGGCGGAGTCAGACTCGTTGGCGACCGTGAAGGTCAGCACGCCGTAGCCGTTCTGTCTGACGTTGGTCCCGGAAACCTTCACATCTGCCTGCACCGGCCAGGCAAGGAGCAAGGCGGCGGGGGTGGCCAACGTAGCGGCTGCGATGGCGCGTACTGAATTTCTCATGTGGTGACGTCCTCTCTAGGGGTTCGATCGTTGGCCCAATGCGGGACGGCAATTACCCGCACCTGGACCGCTCCTAACATCTTTGAAGCGTCAACGGCGCCGCCGGACCGCGGTCTGCATGCCCCGTCGACCCACGAATTATCTCGCGTCCACAAGCCCCGAGCGAGGAGTTCGTGGATGACCATCGCCGCGCTCAGGTCGGAAACCCCGACTCACGCCAGGTGGGGATCAGCGGCAAGCGCGGATCCGTAAATCTACCGCGATTCGGCCCATCGGCGGCTTTTTGACGAATCCGGTCGTGTCGGCTCAGGCCGCGGAGCGGGGACGCACGGGTACGTGGAACACCGTCGCGGTAACCGGATCGGCGTCGTTCTCACGCCGGGTCAGGAGCGCGGCATTGTCCGGTAGCTGGCGCGAGTTGATCTCGCCGGCAGCTATCCGGCGCAGCGTTTCGTGGGCGTCGGCCAGTTGTTCCCGCTTGCGGTACTGCCCGCCGGGCAGTTTGACACCCGCCCAGACGCCGTATTCCTCGTGGTTCTCGACCGCATAGCGCGCGCACAGTCGCTGCTGCGCCAGCGGGCAGCGCCGCAGGCACTGCAGTCGCGCTTCGGTGGCCGACTGTTCGTAGGCGCGTGCCTTGGCGGCACCGTCGCCGCTGTCGTCGTCGGTGTAGCCGAACCACAATTCCGGGTTGACCGAGCACGGGTGTCTCATCTGACGCCTCCTTAGAGCCAAAACGTAGCTGGAAACATATACACAAAACTGAAGTGCCGCAAGGAATCGAGACAAAAACAAATAGAATTGGGGCTAATGATGCGGCTGTGTAGTATCCGTATATGGCCGGGACGCTGCTGTGAGCCGCGAATCCGCGGGCGCGGTGATCCGGGAACTGCGAGAGTCGCGCGACTGGTCGCTCTCCGACTTCGCCGCGGTGACAGGTGTGAGCATCATGGGCCTGAGCTATCTGGAGCGTGGTGTGCGCAAGCCTCACAAGAGCACCGTCCAGAAGGTGGAAAATGGTCTTGGCCTGCCCCCGGGCACTTACTCGCGACTGGTGGTCGCCGCCGATTCGACGGCCGAACTCCACCGCCTGACCGCCGCACCTCACAGCGAAGTGCCGCCCGCTCGGACCGCTGGGCCGGTCGTGGTAGACCGGCACGCCGACACCCTCATGCTGGAGGGATACGCCGAAGCCCAACTCGATGCCCTGAACTCGGTGATAGAGCGCCTCCCGGCGGAGACATCAAACGAATATGAGACGTATATTCTTTCTGTGATCAGTCAGTGCGTGAAGGCGGAGATGCTGGCCGCCAACTCGTGGCGGGTGGCGGTCAGCGCCGACGAGGCCTCGGCGGGACGGCTTATGTGCCACCTCGAAGCGTTGGAGTCGACTCGCCGCGCGCTGCTGGAGCGCATGTCGACGAGCCTTGGTGCCCGCTTCGATCGGGCGTGCGCGCGATCGTCGCTGCCTGAGCCGGTCATCGCGGCGTTACTCGGTGTTACCGACGCAGAGATGTGGGACATCCGTAACCGGGGAATGATTCCGCCTGGGGCACTGCCCCGGGTGCGCGCGTTCGCCGGTCGCCTCGATAGGGCTCCCGCAGAGACTCCCGGAGACGAGCGGTGAGCGGCAGCGACGTCGCGGCGTTGCGCCAGGCGCACGAGTTGTTCGCCGGCAGCACCGGGAACGCGCCGCTCGCTGTCGCTTCGTCGCGCTACGACGACCTGTTGGCGCGCTCTGCGGCGCTCAACGATGCCGGCGGGCAACAGCGGCATCAGCCCGCCGTGCATCGCAGCCGAGCGGAGTTGCAGGCGGCGGTCGCTACCGACGCTGCTATCGCGGCGACCATCGCCGAGGC
>NZ_JBYCLD010000264.1:0-10788 GCF_057473725.1 Mycobacterium sp. TH-M11
CAACTGCGCTGATCAGGTCGGCGCGCTGAGATGCTGCCCGGCGAGTTTCCGGAACGCCGCCACCAGTCGGCTGCGGTCGTCGGCGCGGCATGCGACCACCACGTGACTGGGCTCGACGCCCTCGAGCGGAATCGTGGTCAGGTCCGGGCGCAGGGCCCCGATGTGCGGACCCCCGGCCGTGATGGCCACCGCCTGCCCGGCGGCGATCACTTCGAACTTGTCCTCAAGCGCCTCGATGAACGGCCCGCCCGGCGCGCGTCGCCCGTCGGGGCGGGGATCGACGCGCCAGAACGCACTCCACGCCGGGTCTGAGCCGCGGATTTGTGGCATCGGCTCGTCGGCGATGTCCTCGATCGTGATCGACTCTTTGCCGGCCAGCCGATGATCGCGTGGCACCACGACGACTCTCGGCTCGTCGTACAGGATCGTGACGTGTAGCTGATCGGTGGGAAACGGCAGCCGTGTCACCAACGCATCGACCCGGTGATCGAGCAGCGACTGGCGTGCCACGTCCCAGTCCACATGCACGGCGTGCACCTCGGCGTCCGGGTGTTGACGGCGCATCTCCCGCACCGCGGGGGTGACGATCAGACCCATCGTGTAACCAACGGTGATCCGGCTGGGCTGGGCGGCGGCGCGGGTCTGCGCGGCGGCCCGGCCCGCCGCGCGCAGCAGCGCCTTAGCCGCCGGCAGGAAGATCTCGCCTGCTTCGGTGAGTTGCGCGCCCTGCGGGGTGCGGTCCAGTAGCCGGGCGCCGAGTTGCTGTTCAAGTCGCCGGATCTGCCGGCTCAGTGATGGCTGCGCCACCCGCAGGCTCGTGGCGGCGCGGCCGAAGTGGCGGTGTTCGGCCACTTCGACGAAGTAGCGCACCAACCGTAGATCGAGATCGGCGGCCTGGTCATCCATACCCGGATGGTAACTGGTCCTAGCGCGCACCAACCGCCATAAATGACATCGAACTGCAGTGATGCCTGATCTGTATTGAGCTATTCGAAACAGGTCTTGGACGCATTCGGTACGCGGACGGATGGTGGTGTTACCGCCTCACCAACACTTCAGGGAGTTCAACATGCGAGTTTTCGTCACCGGCGCATCCGGTCACATCGGGTCGGCAGTAGTGCCCGAGCTTCTCACGGCCGGGCATCAGGTCGTCGGACTGGCGCGTTCGGACCAATCTGCTGCGGCCCTGGAGGCCCAGGGCGCCGATGTGCATCGTGGCTCGCTCGACGACCTCGACGGTTTGCAAGCCGCCGCCGCCGCGTCCGACGGGGTGATCCACCTGGCCTTCAACCACGACTTCAGCGACTTCCTCGGATCCATCGAGAAGGACCTGCGCGCCGTCGATGCGATCGGCGAGGCGCTCGTCGGCTCCGACAAGCCATTTGTCGGCACGTCAGGAACGTTGATGGTGGCGTTCGTCGAAGGCCGACTCGCGACAGAGGAAGACACCCTGCCCGCCGGACCGCGGGTCGACGCGGAGAACGCGGCAATTGCGTTGGCGCAGCGGGGCGTTCGGTCATCGGTCATCCGGCTCGCACCGCTGGTGCACAGCGACCTGGACCAGCACGGCTTCACCAGCCACATCATCGACTGCGCCCGCAAGGCCGGGGTCTCCGCTTACATCGGCGACGGCGCAAACCGCTGGCCCGCGCTGCACACCCTCGATGCCGCGCGCCTCTACCGGCTGGCTCTGGAGAAAGCGCCGGCGGGCACGCGGTTACACGGCGTCGCCGACGAGGGCGTGCCATTTCGCGACATCGCCGAGGTCATCGGTCGCCGCCTGGACCTCCCGACCAAGAGCATCACCGCCGATGAGGCTGCCGAGCACTTCGGGTTTCTGGCCGCGTTTGCCGGAGCGGACGACGCGACGTCCAGCGAGCTGACCCAGAAGCTGCTCGACTGGAAGCCGGAATACCCGGGGCTGCTTGCCGATCTGGAAGACGACCACTACTTCGCCGAAGTACAGCACTGATGGGGACCGTCGTCGACGCCGCCCGCGAGGCGCTGGGGCCGATCGGGGTGTGCCTGCCGGGTTCGTTGACCGTCGCCATGAACGCCGATCTACAACGCAAAGCCGTGCAGCGACTCGACCTTGCGGGCTATCGCGCGGTCTGGGTCAACGAGACGATCGGCAAGGACGCCTTCGTACAACTCGGCACGCTGCTCGCCGAGAGCGAGCGGATGGTGTTCGGAACCTGCATCGCCAACATCTGGGCGCGTCCGGCGCAGACGATGCATGCCGCGGCGGCTCAACTCGCTGACGCCTACCCGGGCCGGTTCGTGATGGGTCTGGGCGTCGGCTATCCCGAACAGGCCGCCAGCGTCGGGCGGGAATTCGGCCGTCCGCTGGCCGCGATGAGCGACTACATACAGCGGATGGATGAGCCGACCTGGCCGCCCGCCCCTGACGCCGCGTACGCCAGGATCATCGCGGCGAACGGTCCGAAAATGCTGGCGCTGGCAGCCGACATCGCCGACGGGGCATTCCCGGCCGGAATGGCGGCCGAGTTCACCACCCAAGCCAGGAGCACGCTCGGGCCCGACAAGCTCTTGGTCGTCGGGCTGTCACTCGATCCCGACCCGGTGGCGATCAGCGACAGCGCCAGCGAACATCTACGCGCGGGCGCCGACCATGTCGCGATCCTTCCGGCCCTCGGGGGCGACTTCGCCACGGGTATCGATCAGCTCGAGCAGATCGCGCCGGCGCTGACCGGACTCGGCTAGCCCCGACCTGGATTGGTGTAGACGCGGTTTGGTGAGATCAGCACCGCGGTACGGCGTTCCTCGCGCATCACCCGGTCATAGGTGTCCCAGTCGTCGTGGGTGCCGCCGGCCGCGGCGAAGACCTCGCGAAGGATCACCCGCAGCCGCTCGTCGTCCACGTCGGGGTGCGGGTCATCGGGTCCGATCAGCTGCGCCGTTCCTTCGACGGTGGCCCACTGCCAACCGCTGCGGGCAGTGACTGTCGCGCGCGGATCGGCGCGCAGGTGGCCGAGTTTTCGGGCGCTGCCGATCGCGACCAGCCCGACGACCGGTTCGTTGGTCAGCGGATGGGGGAGAACTCCGGCGTTGACGACGGACGCCTGAGCGCTGCCGTCGCGTCGCAGCGTGGTGAATACGACAAGCCCCTGGTCGGCGGAAGCAACATCAGCGAAGGCAGGAAGGTCGGTCATAGGCGATTCAGCCCCGGAATGACGCGTTACATTCCCTACTCGTACAAGACGGTGGTCGACGAGGTGTCGGGCACGGCCTGGCAGGTGAGAATGTAGCCGTCGGCGATCTCGTCGTCTTCGAGCACGTCGTTGGTGCGCATGGTGGCCTCGCCCTCGATCAGCTTGGCCATGCACGTCCCGCAGTTGCCGGCCTCGCAACTGAACGGTGGTGACAGACCGGCCCGTCGCGCGCTCTCCAGCAGCGTCTCGCCGGGCACCCTCGGCACGGTCGCCTTCTTGCGGTCGATCCGGATGGTCACGGTGCCGCCCGCGTCGACGTCGCCGGCGGCTTCGGACACCTCCGGTGCCGGCGCCTTGACCGGCGGCGATGCGTCGAAGTCCTCGATCAGAACGTTCGCGGTATCCGGCAGTGCGGACCGGACCACGGCCATGAAGCCTTCGGGACCGCAGACATAACAGTCGGCACCGGTGTCGTCGCCGACGAACGTCTGCACGTCGGCCGCATCCAGCAAGCCGTGCTCGTCGTCGAGGCGGCGCTGCACCGACAAGCGGCCGGGATAGCGCTGGATCAACTCGTCGAGGACGGTGTCGAAGATGACCGAACCCCGGTCGCGGTCGGCGCACAGAACGCGCACCGCGCGATCGGTGTCCGCCAACGCGCTCTTGGTCAGCGACAGGATCGGTGTGACGCCGCTACCACCGGCGAAGGCCAGCAAAGGCGCTGACGTCGGACTCAGCACAAAGGTGCCCGCCGCCCGGGTCATGGTCAGCTCGTCGCCCTCGACGACGTTGTCCACCAGCCAGTTCGACACCTTGCCCCCGGCCACCCGCTTGACGGTGGTCGCCAGCTCGGTGTCGACCTCCGGTGCGCTCGACATCGAATACGACCGGTACAGCTCCTCGCCGTCGACGATCACCCGGAACGTGCAGAACTGCCCGGCACGATAGGAAAACGGCTGCTCCTCTGGGGCGAGGACATAGGTACGGCTATCGGCGGTCTCCTTGATGATCCGAGTCACCGTGGCCCGCTGGAACACATGGCGTTCCGCCATCCGCACACCTTCCACACTTTGCGTTCTTCACCCGAGAGAATAGTATTCTCTCAAAACGATAGGATCTTCTCAATGTCTGCGACCGCGCTGGTCTTCGAGGAGCGGCACTACACGCTGCCGCAGCTCGAGGCGTTGGCGGACGGTCTGGCCACCAGCTTGCGTGAGCGGGGCGTGACGGCCGGTGAGCGGGTCGCGTTGATGTCGTCCAATCGTCCTGAGTTCGTTGTTGCGCTGCATGCCATCTGGCGGCTGGCCGCTGTCGTCGTGCTGATCAGCCCGGCGTGGAAGCGCCACGAAGTCGAGCACGCCCTGGCGCTGACGAGTCCGGCGCATGCGGTCGGTGACCACGATGTGCTGGCGGCGCTGATGCCGATGCTGCATCTCGATGAGCCCATAGTGCCGGGCGTTGGTGCCTTTGCACCGCCGCTGCTGACAGGTGACGACGCGGTGCTGGTGTTCAGTTCCGGCACGACGGGGCTGCCGAAAGCCGTTCGGCACAACCATCATTCGCTACAGGTAGCGGTGGGACATTGGCGCGCGGCGATGGGGTTGACGGCCCGCGACCGCATTCAAATCACCACACCGCCGTCGCACATCCTCGGCCTACTCAACATCATGACGGCTTTGCAGACCGGCGTGTGGATGCGTTTGCATCGCCGCTTCAACATCGACCGCATGCTGCAACACATCCAGGATGATCAGATAACCGTCGAAATGACTGTCGCACCAATTGCTTTGGCTATCGCATCGCACTCTGATCTCGAATCGTACGATCTGTCCTCGCTGCGATTCCTCATGTGGGGTGCAACGCCTGTCAGCGCCAGCGTTGCCGAGACCGTCACCCGTCGTACCGGCGTCGGGTGGGTACCGGCCTATGGCACCACCGAGTTGCCCGTGATCGCCTGCAACCCGCTCGACGGCGGGCGCCTCGACTCCGTCGGCCGGGCGGTCCCGGGTGTAGCGCTGCGGGTGGTATCGCTGCAGACCGGCGACCCGGTCGGCCCGGGTGAGGTCGGTGAGATTCAGGCGCGATCGGAGTCGCTGATGGCCGGCTACCTACCGGCCGAGGCGACGCGAGATGCCCTGTGTGACAGCTGGTATCGAACCGGTGACATCGGCTATCTGGACGCCGGCGGATGGTTGCGAATTACCGACCGGTCCAAGGAGATGATCAAGGTTCGCGGCTTTCAGGTCGCACCCGCCGAGGTCGAGACCGTCCTGCACGAACACCCCGCGGTCAAGGACTGCGCGGTGTTCGGCGTCGCCGACGGCGACGACGGCGAATTGGTCGTCGCCGCCGTCGCTACGCGCGAACCGGTCGATGCCGCCGAACTCACCGCTCTGGTAGGTGAGCGGCTGGCGTCCTACAAACGTCTGAGTCGTGTCGTGTTCGTGCCTGAAATACCTCGGCTGCCGTCAGGAAAGGTGTTACGCCGAGTTCTCAAGGAGCGCTATGGATGTACGCCTGACAGCTGAACAACAACAACTGCGGGACGCGGCGGCGAAACTTGCCGATGACCTCGGACCCGGGTCCGTGCAGGATCTCGCAAACAGCGAACGAATCGCCAAGATTGACAGACAGATTCAGCTGGCCGGCTGGCGGTCGCTGCGTTCCGACGAAGCATCTGCGGTGGAAGTGGCGATTGTCGCAGAGGAATTCGGCCGCGGTTTGGTGGACACCCCGTTCCTCGGTCCGGTGCTGGCCGATGACCTCGCCCGCCGAGTCGGCGACGACGGTGCCAAGTCCACCATCGCAGTCGACGGCCATGCGATCGACGGGCGGGGTTACCCGCGCGCACTCGCACTCGACGGCACGACGGTGTCGGCCATCGACGTCGGCGCCGCCCTCGATGGCGTCGACCTGACCAGAATCACCGCCGGCCTCAGCGGAACCCCCACGGCGGTAGGCGACCTCGACTCCGACGCGGCGCAGCGCTGGCTCGCCTTGGCCCTGGCCACCACCTCGGCCGACCTGGTCGGCACGGCGCGTGGCGCGCACACACTGGCCGTCGACTACGCGAAAATCCGTGAGCAGTACGGCAAGTCGATCGGCTCGTACCAGGCGATCGCGCACCTGCTCGCCGAGAGCCTGGCCCTGATTGAGGGCTCGGTGAGCATCCTGCGGCACGCCGCCTGGGCGGTCGACGAACTCGACCCGGCCGAGGCCATTCGGGCCGCCCGGTTCGCCAAGGTCTACTGCGCGCGAGCCACCCGGACCGTCTGCGAGACCGCGATTCAGGTGCACGGCGGCATCGGCAACACCTGGGAGTGCCTGGCGCATGTGTTCCTACGCCGTGCGCTCACCTCGACTCACCTGTGGCCCGTCAAGCTGGAGGGGATCAGCGTTGGACTTCCGTGACTCGGTTGATGAAGCCGCCTTCCGCGATCGATTGCGTTCATGGCTTTCGCTGCACGCCAAAGCGTTTCCCAGCTCGGGTGACGAGTACTGGGCGCGTCAGGGCGAATGGCACCGCGCGCTTTACGCGGGGGGGTTCTTCGGGCTGTCCTGGCCGCGCGAATACGGCGGTCAGGAACTTCCGCCGGTGTACGACGTCATCCTCGACGAGGAGCTGGCGCGGGCCGGGGCGCCGCCGCGGCCCAGTCTCGGCTATCTGGTCGCGGGCCTGAGCCGGCACGGCGGCCAGCGACTGTGCAGCCGCTTCCTGCCCGGCATGATCAACGGCACCGAACGTTGGTGCCAGGGCTTCAGCGAACCGGGCTCCGGCTCCGACCTCGCGTCACTGAGCACCACCGCCACCCGCGCGGGCGACAACTACGTGGTCAATGGTCACAAGATCTGGACCAGCTACTCCGATGTCGCCGACTGGTGTCTGCTGCTGGCGCGCACCGAGCCCGACGCCAAGCGACACCGCGGCATCTCGGCGTTCATCATCGCGATGAAACAGTCTGGGGTGCAACAGCGGCCGCTGCAGATGATCAACGGCGTCACCACCGAATTCGGCCAAGTACTATTCGACGGAGCGACCGTGCCGGTCGAGAACATGGTCGGCGCCCCCGGCGAGGGGTGGCCGCTGGCGATGACCGTGGTCGGCCACGAGCGGGAGCCGTCCACACTGGGCTACGCGGCGCGCTACGGCAAGCTCGTTCGCCAGCTCGCCGCCCGCGCCGACGGGTTGGTGAACGAGGAACTCGCTTGGGCCGCTGTGCAAACCGAGATGCTGACCCACCACGTCAGGCGTCGGCTGTCCGAGCAACTCGACGGGATGACGCACACCTCGGACGGATCGCTGGACAAGCTGCTGATGACCTGGGTGGAACAATCGGTGGGCCACGCCGCCCTGGCTGTGGGCGGCATCGACGACCCGAACCTGCTCAGCGCTTACCTCTACAGCCGCGCGCAAAGCGTCATGGGCGGCACGTCGCAGATCCAGAAGAACATCATCGCCGCACGAATCCTGGGATTGTAGGAGTGATCGCGAGCGCGGGCGAAGCCCGGGTGAAGCGGGTCACGACCATAGAAGGAACCTGACATGTACGACATGCCAAAAGAAATCATCGTTGAGGCCGACGGACCGCTGCGGATCATCACGCTGAATCGCCCCGCATCGCTGAACTCGGTCAACGACTCGTTACACCACGGGTTGGCCAAGCTGTGGCAACGATTGAGCGATGACCTGAGCGCTCGGGCCGCAGTGATAACCGGTGCGGGACGAGCGTTTTCGGCTGGCGGCGACTTCGAGTATCTCGAGCAGTTGGCCAACGACGCGGGGCTGCGCGCGACGACCATCATCGACGGCCGCGAAATCGTTCTGGGCATGGCGCGCTGCCGGATTCCGGTCGTCGCTGCGGTCAACGGACCGGCCGTCGGGCTGGGCTGCAGCCTGGTCGCGCTGAGCGACATCGTCTACATCGCCGAAGACGCGTATCTCGCCGATCCGCATGTGCAGGTGGGGTTGGTCGCCGCCGACGGAGGACCGCTGACCTGGCCGCTGCACATCAGCCTGCTGCTGGCCAAGGAGTACGCGCTGACCGGCGCCCGGATCTCCGCGGCCAGGGCCGTCGAACTCGGATTGGCCAACCATGCGGTGGCCGACCCGGTCGGCGAGGCGATCAAGGCTGCGAAGAAAATCCTGGAGTTGCCCCAGCAGGCGGTGGAAAGCACGAAGCGTGTTCTCAACCTGCATCTCGAGCGTGCCGTGCTGGCCACCATCGACTACGCGCTGTCGGCGGAAAGCCAGACGATGCAAACCGAGGATTTCCGGCACATCGTCGCGAAGTTCAACGCCGCCAAGGATTAACGGCCGTCACGCTCGAAGGAGACCCGACTCATCTCGGCGGGGAGCGCAACGCGTGGGCTCACCCAGGCCGCCCGCGCCGCCCTCGACAATGGCCCAACTCAACTACTCTCGCACTGAGAGAATGATGTTCTCATCCCGTCGCAGGAGCGCCGAGGGCCCTGCTTGCCGAATTGGAGACAAGCCGTGAACAACGACGTTCTGGTCATCATCGGGGTTGGCGGCATGGGAGTCGCGGTGGCCCGCCGCTGCGGAGCGGGCCACACTATCGTGCTGGCCGATGTCAACGCCGAAGGCCTCGAGGCCGTCGCTGCCGCGCTTGCCGACGACGGTCATCGCGTGCTGACCCGTCAGGTCGACGTCACCTCCCGCAGTTCGGTGGCCGCGGTCGCCGAAGCGGCCGCGGCGGCCGGGCGGGTCACGTCGGTGGTGCACACCGCGGGCCTGTCACCCCAGCAGGCATCCACCGAGGCGGTGCTGGCTGTCGACCTGTTCGGTGTCGCGCTGAGCATCGACGAATTCGGGAAGGTGATCGCGCCCGGCGGCGCCGGCGTCGTCATCGCCAGCATGGCCGGTCACATGATGCCCCCACCCGATCCCGAGGTCGCGCGACAGCTCGCGAGCCTGCCGGCCGAGGAACTACTCGGTCTGCCGGCCTGCTCGGGCATCACCAGCAGCCAGCTGGCCTATCCGTTTGCCAAGCGGGCCAACCAGATTAGGGTCGCCGCGGCTGCCGGGTCCTGGGGTCAACGCGGGGCCCGGATCAACTCCATCAGCCCGGGTGTCATCTCGACGGCGATGGGACGCCTCGAACTCGACAGCGAATCGGGCCCGCTGATGCGGGCGATGGTAGACAACTCTGGACTCCGTCGCCTCGGCACACCCGACGACATCGCCGCCGCCACGGAGTTCCTGCTCGGCCCCGCCGCGTCGTTCATCACCGGCACCGATCTGCTGGTCGACGGCGGCGTGGTCGCGGCGATCAGCAGCGGCACCATCGATCTGGCGAAAGCGCTCGCCGAGCGCTGACCCGGCAACTAGTCGACCGATTTCCCGGTCGCCGCCGCGTAGCCCGCGCGATAGCCGAAAACCATTGCCGGGCCGATGGTTCCACCGGCTCCTCCGTAGGCACGCCCGGTCACCCCGCCCATCGCGTTGCCGGCGGCGAACAGACCCGGAATCGGTTCGCCGCTGACATGCAGCACGCGGCCGTCGCGGTCGGTGCGCGGGCCGCCCTTGGTGCCCATCGCGCCAACCGATACCGGAACCGCATAAAAGGGGGCGGTGTCCACCGGCCCGAGTGTCTTGGCGGCCGGTGTGGTCGCGTGCTCGTCGCCCCAGTAGCCGTCGTAAGCGCTTGAACCACGGCCGAAATCGGGATCAGTACCCTCACCGACGTTGTGGTTCCAGGCCTCGATGGTGCGGTTGAGCCCGGCGAGGGCGATCCCGGTCTTGGCAGCCAGTTCGCTGAGGTCTCTGGATTCGCAGAACCAGTCCGGAACCGGCCCGTCGGGTTCGACGCCGAGAAACCCATAGCGCTTGAGGTGTTGGGAATCGAACACCATCCACGCCGGGTCGTTGACGTAACCGTCGCGCGGATCGAGGTAGTGGAAAGCGCCGGCCATCGAGTTGTAATCGCACGCCTCGTTGACGAACCGTCGGCCGAGTCGGTTGACCATGATGCTGCGCGGGCGGGTGCGTTCCAGCCGCACACTGCGGCTGCGCTGATACCCGTCGATGGTGTCACCCGGGATCTGCACGATCGGCACCCACCAGGCTTCGCCCATGTTGGCCAGGTCGGCGCCGTGGGCCATCACCATCCGCAGCCCGTCGCCGGTGTTGTTCGGCGGCGAGACGGCACCGTGCATCGGCCCCCGCAGAAAGGCATTGACCAGAGCCGGATTCCACTCGAAACCGCCGGTTCCCACGATCACACCGCGGCGGGCGTGCACACTGAGCCGGCGACCGCCAGCCGAGATGCGCACCCCGACGATTCGCCCGTCGTCGGCGATGAGTTCCTCTGCGCGGCTACTGGTGTGCGGCGTGACGCCGGCATCGAGCAGCCCTTTGAGCAGTCCGGCGATCAGCGCAGTGCCGGCCACGCACAGCTCGGCATTCGGGTCGCCGCCGGTGTACAGGCGGGCCCGCGTCTCGGCGTCGAACCCGACATTGGACCAATCCTGAGGAAAGGCGGTGATCCGGCTGCTCCACGCGCCGAGCTGGTTGAGATCGAACGGCGCCGCGCTCAACGACCGTCCGCCGCCGGGCTGGCCGCCGGGCAGCTCGGGCTTGTAATCCGGGAATCCG
>NZ_JBYCLD010000265.1:0-17850 GCF_057473725.1 Mycobacterium sp. TH-M11
CGCTGGGACGCCGACGAGTATTACGACCCGGATCAGTTCGCTCCCGGCCGGATGTCGAGCAAGTGGGGCGGTTTCCTGCCCGACATAGCCGGCTTCGACGCCGACTACTTCGGCATTTCCCCGCGCGAGGCCGACGCCATGGACCCCCAGCAGCGACTGATGCTGGAAGTGGCCTTCGAGGCTCTCGAGCACGCCGGGATCGCACCGGAAACGCTGCCCGGGATTCGCGGCGCCGTCATGATGGGCGTGTATTACGGCGAGTACCAGACGATTTCGGCGGCCAACCCCGACACCATCGACGCCTACTCCGCGACCGGCAACGCACACGCGGTCGCGGTCGGGCGGATCGCGTATCTGTTGGGGCTGCGCGGTCCGGCGGTGGCGATCGACTCCGCGTGTTCGTCGTCGCTGGTGACGATCCACCTGGCCTGCCAGAGCCTGCGGCTGCGGGAGAGCGACCTGGCGCTGGCCGGCGGGGTCAGCCTGATCCTGCGCCCGGAAACCCAGATCGCGATGGCCAAGTGGGGCATGCTGTCTCCGAACGGCCGCTGCTACTCGTTCGACTCGCGCGCCGACGGGTTCGTCCGCGGCGAGGGCGGCGGTGTCGTGGTGCTCAAGCGGCTCACCGATGCGGTCCGCGACGGCGACCGGGTGCTGGCGGTGGTGCGGGGTTCGGCGATCAACCAGGATGGCCGCTCCAATGGTCTGACCGCCCCCAACACCATTGCCCAACAAGACGTCATCACCCGGGCGCTGCGCAGCGCTGACGTGACCGCGGGTTCGGTGAACTTCATCGAGTCGCACGGCACCGGAACCGCGCTGGGCGATCCGATCGAATTCGAGGCGCTGGCCGATGTCTACGGCCGCGGGGACGGTCCGTGCGCGCTGGGTGCGGTGAAATCCAACTTCGGCCATCTCGAGGCGGCCGCCGGTGTCGCCGGGTTCATCAAGGCCGCGCTGTCGGTGCAGCGGGGCCAGATTCCGCCGAATGTCGACTTCGCTCAATGGAATCCAGCGATCGACCCGAAACCGACACGGTTGTTCGTTCCCACCGAGCTCAGTGGCTGGCCGGCCGGCGACGGGCCGCGCCGGGCTGCGGTGTCCGGGTTCGGCCTGGGCGGGACGAACGCGCATGTGGTGATCGAGCAGGGCCCCGATCCCACGCCGGCGTCCGACGGCGATGCGCCGGTGACGACTTTGGTGATCGCCGGCAAGACCGACCAGCGGATAGCGGCGTGGGCGACGACGTTGGCCGACTGGATCGACAACGACGGCGCGGCCGTGCCGATGCGCGACATCGCCCACACGCTGAATCAGCACCGCGGCCGCCAGCACCGATTCGCCACGGTGTCCGCCCGCGACCGCGTCGAGGCGGCGGCCGGGTTGCGTGCGCTGGCCGCCGGGCAGCCGGCGCCCGGCGTTGTCGCCCCGCGTGCCACGCCCCGCGGTGAGGGCACGGTGTTTTGCTACTCGGGTCAGGGTTCGCAGTGGGCGGGCATGGGCCGGCAGCTGCTGGTCGACGAGCCGGCGTTCGCGGCGGCGGTGGCCGAGCTCGAGCCGGATTTTGTCGCCCAGGTGGGGTTTTCGCTGCGCGATGTGCTGCTCGCCGGTCAACCTGTGGTGGGAATCGAGCGTATCCAGCCGGTGCTGGTCGGTATGCAATTGGCATTGACGGCGTTGTGGCGCTCCTACGGGGTGCATCCGGACGCCGTGATCGGGCATTCGATGGGGGAGGTGACCGCCGCGGTGGTGGCCGGGGCGCTGAGCCCGGCCGACGGGCTGAAGGTCATCGCGACCCGGTCGCGGTTGATGGCGAGGATATCCGGGCAGGGCGCGATGGCGTTGCTGGAGCTCGAGGCTGCCGCCGTGGAGAAACTGATCGCCCAGTACCCAGACCTCACCGTGGCGGTATACGCCGCCCCGGTCCAGACGGTGATCGCCGGGCCGCCCGACCAGGTCGACGCGGTGGTCGCAATCGTCGACGGGCAAGGCCGGTTGGCGCGGCGCATCGACGTGGACGTGGCGTCGCATCACCCCACGGTCGACCCCATCCTGGCCGAGCTGCGCGATGCGCTGACGGATCTGGTGCCCAAGACGCCGACAATCCCGTTGATCAGCACCGTCGGTGGGCACGGCGATGCCGCGTTCGACGCCGACTACTGGGTGGCCAATCTGCGCAACCCGGTGCGGTTCAGTCAGGCCGTCGCGAAGGCTGCCGAACAGCACGCCACCTTCGTCGAGGTCAGCCCGCACCCGCTGCTCAGCCACGCCATCGCCGGCAGCCTGGAGTCGGTCCAATCCCGCCATGACGCCGTGGTGGCGGCGACGTTGACCCGGGACAACCCGGAAACGGTGACGTTCCACACTCAGCTGGCCACGGCCCGGCCGCCCCTCGCGGCCGAGCACGGCGACGGCGCACAACGCCTGGTGGATCTCCCACCGACGCCGTGGCTGCACACCCGGTACTGGGCCGCCGCCTCATCGGCCAATCGGCATGCCGCCACCGCCCATCCATTGCTGGGGACGCACGTCGAACTGCCGTCGGGCCGCGACCACGTCTGGCAGGCCGACGTAGGCACCGAACTCAACCCCTGGCTGGCCGACCACAAGGTGCACGGCCAGCCGGTCATGCCGGCAACCGGTTTCGCCGAGATAGCGCTCGCGGCGGCCTGCGAGGCGCTCGGCGTGCCCGCGCAATCCATTGCCGTGCGTCGCCTCGAGGTCGAACAGATGCTCCCGCTGGCGGAAAACACCCAGTTGACAACCCATTTGACCCGGAGCGCCACCCAGAGCGCCAACGCTGCCGCCGATGACATTCGCGTCGAGATTCATTCGCGCTCGGCCACCGGCAACTGGTCTCGGCATGCGGTTGCGCGGGTCGAGGTGGTAGCGGCCACGACGCCGACCGGGCAGCCCGCCCGAGCCGAGACCGGCACCGCCGTGGCACCGGCGGACTTCTACTCCGCGTTGCGCAACACCGGATTGCATCATGGTCCGGCGTTTGCCGCACTCACCCGGATCGTGCGCACGCCGGGCGGTTCGTCGGAAACCGACATCGTGCTGCCCGACGAGGCCACCGCGCATCGGAGTTACCGCCTGCATCCGGTGCTGCTCGATGCGGCGCTACAGGGACTGGCTGCCGCGTTGTCCGCCGAGTCGCTGGCCGATTCCAGCGAGGCCACCTTCTTGCCGGTGTCGTTCGAGACGATCCGGGTTTTCGGCGACGTCGGGCGGCGGGCCCGGTGCCGCGCCGAGTTGGTCGATCCGGGAACCGACGGCGCCGGCATTGTGGGCCGCGTCGTGCTGATGGACGACGCCGGCACCCCGACCGCCGAGATCGCCGGGATCTATCTGCAGCGCGTGCAGCGTCGTACCGTGCCGATGCCGTTGACGCAGAAGATCTTCGGCACCACCTGGGTCCCGACCCCGGCTGCAGCGGCGTCGTCGGCGCCCGACGGCAGTTGGTTGGTGCTGACCGACGGCGCCGAGGCCGAGCCGATCGCCGAGGAATTCCTGCGCCAATTCAGCTCGCCGACCCGACGGGTGCTGCGCGCCGATCTCGCCCAGGAATCCGCGGTGCGCGAGGCGTTCGCGACGACCGCGGCCGACCCGCAGCTGCCGCCGGTGGGCGTGATCATCGTCGCCGGGCGGCACTCGTTCGACGGCACCGACCTCGACGGCGCACGCAAAGGCCGGGAGCTGACCTGGGGCGTCGCGGCGACGGTGCGTGCGGTCATGAGCGGTTGGCACGGAAAAGCGCCGCGACTGTGGCTGGTGTCGCGTAACGGCCTGGCGGTCATCCCCGGTGAGCAAGGCGACCCGTCGATCGGTGCGCTGCGGGGACTGATCCGGGTGCTGGCTTACGAGCACCCCGATCTGCGCACCTCGTTGGTGGACTTGCCCGACGACAGCGTGACCCCGTTGATCGTCGAGTTGGGCCTGGCCGGCAGCGATGACCTGGTCGCCTGGCGTGGCGAGCAGCGCTATGTCGAACGGCTGTGCCGGGCGGAGATCGGCGCAGCCAAGCTCGACCCGGTGGTGCGCCGCGACGGCGCCTACATCCTCACCGGCGGCCTGGGCGGCATCGGTCTGGCGGTGACCCGCTGGCTCGTCGACAACGGCGCGGCACGGGTCATCCTCAACGGCCGGTCCGAGCCGTCCGAGGAGGCCCGCGCGGTGCTCGAGGAACTCCAAGCGCGCGCGCAGATCGTCGTGCTGCCTGGCGACATCTGCGCACCCGGGGTCGCCGAGCGGCTGGTGAGCGTCGCCGAGGAGACCGGTATGCGGCTGCGCGGCGTCGTGCACAGCGCCGTCGTGCTCGACGATCAGATCGTCGCCGCGCTCGACCGGGAGAGCCTGGAACGGGTCTGGGCCCCGAAGGCAGAAGGTGCCCTGCGGCTGCACGCGGCCACCGCCACCGCCGACCGCGAGCTGGACTGGTGGGTCGGGTTCTCCTCGACGTCGTCGCTGCTGGGATCGCCGGGGCAGGGCGCCTACGCCGCTGCCAGTGCCTGGCTCGACGGGCTGGTCGACTGGCGTCGGGCAGCGGGGTTGCCGGCCACCACGATCAACTGGGGCCAGTGGGCCGACATCGGTGTCGCGCGCTCGTTGACGTTCAGCGCACTGGACCCGATCGCCCCGGCCGAAGGCATCGAGGCGCTGGAATCCATCCTGGCCGGCGACGTCGCACGGGCGGGTGTCGCGCGGCTGCGGTTGGATCGCGCGGCGGCTGCTTTCCCCGAAATTCAGCAGCTCGGCTACTTCGCCGCGCTGGCCGAGGAATTGGACATCGACAGCGACGACGACGACTGGGCCGGTCCGGACGCGCTGCGCGAGTTGGACCCGTCCGAAGCCAGCCGGCTGGTGTGCGCACGGCTGGGTGGACGTATTTTGGCCGTGATGGGCTATCCGAAACACAGCACCATCGACACCGATAAGCCGTTGATCGAATTGGGTATGGATTCGTTGATGGCCGTAAGGATCCGCAACACCGTGCGCGGTGACTTCGGTGTCGAACCGCCGGTGGCCCTGCTACTGCAGGGCGCCTCATTGTCGGATCTGACGACCGATCTCATGCGTCAACTGGGCATCGACGGGCAGGAGAAGCCCGACAGCGCCGGCGGCGTGGGTGATCGAGCCAAGCAACGAGCCGCCGCGCGGCAACGAGCCGCGGCGCGGCGAAAGGTAGGAGACCGAGCGTGAGCACCAGCAGCGAACTGCCGGCCCACTCGATTGCGGTGGTCGGGATGGCGGCCCGGCTTCCGGGCGCCAACTCCGTGTCGGCGTTCTGGAACAACCTGCGCGACGGTGTGGAATCGATCGTCGACCTGTCCGAGGCAGACCTGCAGGCCGCCGGCATCAGCGACAAGGCGCTGGGCAACCCCGCCTACGTGCGGCGCGCGGCGCTGCTGGACGGGATCGCCGACTTCGACGCCGACTTCTTCGGCTATACCCCGCAAGCCGCGCGGATGACCGATCCGCAGCACCGGCTGTTCCTGCAGTCGGCCTGGCATGCACTCGAAGACGCCGGCTACGACCCGGCGCACCTTCAGAGCACGGTTGGGGTGTACGCGACCAGCACGACCAGCGGCTACCTGTTGCACAACATCATGTCCAACCACGACCCGAACGCGATCATCGGCCAGGGTGTCACGTTCGAGATGGTCAATCTGTCGTTGCAGAACGACAAGGATTACCTGGCCACCAAGGTCGCCCACCAGTTCAACCTGCGCGGCCCCGCGCTGTCGGTCCAGACGGCCTGCTCGTCGGCGTTGGTCGCGGTGCACCTGGCCTGCCAGAGCATTCTGAACGGTGAATGCGACATGGCGTTGGCCGGCGGCGCGTCGCTGCGCATCCCGCACCACGTCGGGTACTGGTACAACCCGGGCTCGATGGTGTCGCCCACCGGCCACTGCCGACCGTTCGACGCACGCTCGGACGGCACGATCTTCGGCAGCGGCGTCGGCGTGGTGGTGCTCAAGGCGTTGCAGGACGCCATCGACGACGGCGACCGTATCCACGCCGTGATCCGGGGATCGGCGCTGAACAACGACGGATCGACGAAGATGACCTTCGCCGCCCCCAACGCCGCCGGACAGGCCGACGTCATCGCCGAGGCGCAGGCCATCGCCGAAGTCGACGCCTCGACGGTGAGCTACGTCGAGACGCACGGCACCGGTACGCCGCTGGGTGACCCGATCGAAATCGAGGGCCTGCGAAAAGCGTTCGCGGTGTCCGAAGAGACCCGGCAGGGCCCCTGTTTCATCGGCTCGGTCAAGTCCAACATCGGTCACCTGGAGTCCGCGGCGGGGATCGCCAGCCTGATCAAGGCGATTCTGTGCCTGCAGCACAAAGCCCTGCCGGCGACGCTGCACTACACCAGCCCCAATCCGGAACTGCATCTGGATTCCGGGCCCTTCGTCGTGCGCAGCGAGTACGGGCCGTGGGAGTCCGACGGCCCTCGACGGGCCGGGGTGAGCTCGTTCGGTGTCGGTGGCACCAATGCGCACGTGGTGCTCGAAGAGGCGCCGCCGGCGCCGGTCGCTACGCCGCATCCGGGCCCGCAGGTGCTGCTGTTGTCGGCCCGCAGCGCCGAGGCGCTGGCGCACTCACGTTCCGACCTTGCCGCCGAGCTGTCGGGTACCCAGGACGTCGGCCTGCCCGACGTCGCCTACACCCTCGGGCGGCGCAGGAAAGACACGCTGCGGATGGCGGCGGTCGTCCACGATCGTCAGGACGCGGCGACGGTGCTGGCCGCCGACGAGCACGAAAACGTGTTCATCGGCGAATCGGTGCCCAATGTCGCCGACAACGCCGAACGGGTCGTCTTCCTGTTTCCGGGTCAGGGCGCTCAGCACATCGGCATGGCGCGCGGCCTGTACGACTCCGAGCCGGTGTTCGCCCGGCACTTCGACGAGTGCGCCGCGGGGTTCGGCGACGAGTTGGGCGTCGACCTGCGCGCCGAGATCTTCGACGGCACCGCACGCAATCTGGAGCGCACCGACCGGACCCAACCGGCGTTGTTCACCGTGGAATACGCGCTGGCGAAGCTGATCGAGACCTACGGCGTTCGTCCGGCCGCCCTGGCCGGACACAGCATCGGCGAATACGTCGCGGGCACCATTGCCGGCGTCTTCGACATCGAGACGGCCATCAAGGTGGTGTCGATGCGGGCACGCCTGATGCACACCGCGCCGCGCGGGGTGATGGTCGCGGTGGCGTTGGGCCCGGACGCGCTCGCCGAACACCTCACGGCCGATGTCGACATTGCCGCCGTCAACGAACCGGGCGGTTGCGTGGTCGCCGGCTCCGAGGAACACATTCGCGCGTTCAGCGACCGCTTGAAAGAGCACGGCATCGTCGCCCGGCGGGTCCGCACCTCGCATGCATTCCACTCGCGATTGATGGACTCGATGATCCCGGAGTTCACCGGGTTCCTGGCCCGCCAGACGCTGCGCGAGCCCAGTATCCCGTTGCTGTCCAACGTCACCGGAACCTGGCTGGCCCCCGGCGACGCGACCAACCCGGCCACCTGGGCGCGCCAGGTGCGGTCCACGGTGCGCTTCGCCGACGAAGTCGACGTGTTGCTGGCCGATCCGCATCGCGTCCTGGTCGAGGTCGGCCCCGGCGGCACGCTGACCGCGTCGGCGACGCGCCACCCCAAGTGGTCGAGCGGTCACCGGGCGGTTCGGTTGATGCGCCACCACGCGCAGAACCGCGACGACCGGGATAGTTTCCTGCTGGCTCTCGGTCAACTGTGGTCGGCAGGAGTGGACGTCGACTGGACCCCGCTGCGGTCTACCCAGCGCGGACAGTTGGTCTCGCTTCCGGGCTATCCCTTCCAGCGGCAACGGCATTGGGTCGAGCACCGGCGCGGCGGCTGGGTGGCTGACACCGTGGCAGCCGACGGGCAGGCGAGTTCGGCGGCGACCGCTGCGGCGACCGGTGCCGGCACCAACGGCACCTCGCCGATGGAAGCGACGTTGCAACGTATTTGGGCGCAGTGTCTCGGCGCCGCCTCGGTCACGCGGACCGCCAACTTCTTCGAACTGGGTGGCGATTCGCTGGTCGCGATCAGCGTCGCAATGACCGCCGCCAACGAAGGACTGGACCTCACACCGCAGGACCTGTACGAAAACCAGACCGTGGCCTCCCTGGCCAAGGCTCTGACCGCCCGGTACGCGGTCGGCGGGCTGGTCCGCCAGTCTCCCGGTGACGTCGTGCACCCCCCGGTGCCGCCCAACATCGCCTACTTCGTCGAGCGCGGTGTTGCCCAGCGCGGGCAGTGGCGGGTGCCGCTGATGCTGCAACTTCGCCCCGAGGTGAGCGTCGACGACGTTCGTGCGGTGCTCACCGCCGTCACCAACCAGCACGATGCGCTGCGCCTGCGCCTCGCCGAGCGCGCTGGCACCTGGGAGCAGAGCGTGGCCGACCCGCAGGAGTTCGCCGAGCTGGCCACCCGGTCGCTGCCGGCGGGGATACCCGCGGACAGTCCGCAGGAGCGCGACGCGGTGCTCGGCATGCTCAAAGAGCAGATCAGCGAACAGGATCTGGCCAGCCCACCGCTGACGGCCAGCTACATCCACGGCCAGCCGGACGGCCCGTGCTACCTCGCGATCAGCCTGCACGGCATGGTCGCCGACAACGCCTCACGCGATATCCTGTTCACCGACATCTTCACCGCGTTCGGGCAACGGTTGGCCGGCGAAGAGATTGCGCTGCAACCGGTTACCACGCCGTGGGCCGAGTGGTCCCAGCGCTGCGCCGCACTGGCCAGCCATCCCGCGGTCATCGAAAGCCGGGACTTCTGGCTGCAGACCGCGCAGGCGATCAGCGCGCGTGCCGACGCCGATGTCACCGACATCGTCACACCGCCAAGTGTGGACGATCTCGCGAAATTGTCGTCGACGTTGCCGGCCTCGGACACCACCGAGATCGACGACGCGCGGCGCCGGCTCCGGTTGCCGATCGAGGAGCTGCTGCTGGCCGCACTGAGCCGCGCGGTTGCGGTGACAACCGGCGACGCGGCCATCTGCGTCGACCTCACCGGGCCCGGCCGTTCGGTGCTCAAACCCGAGGTTGACCTGCGACGCACCGTCGGTTGGTTCAACACCCTGTATCCCGTCGCATTGAACTGCGCGACGGGCGGCGACGTCGGCGCCCGAGCTCTGTTGGCGCAGGTGCACGACACGCTGAGCGCGGTTCCGCACTACGGAATCGGGTACGGGTTGCTGCGCTACCTCTACGCGCCCACCGCGCGGCTGCTCGGCGCCGCCGCGCCCGCCGACATCTTCTTCTCCTATGTCGGCGCCATTCCCGACCTGCCGGCGGTGTCCTCGGACGACGCTGCGGTGCAACTCGACACCGACACCGCCATGCCGGTGCGCGAGGCCATTCCCGGACTTGGCCACCCATGTGAGCTTCGGGTTTACCGCAGCGGCGGTTTGATCCACCTGGATTGGTGGTATGACACGCGCAAGATCGAGTCCGCGACGGTCCAAGGGTTCGCCGACGCATTCAGCCACGCGGTGATGGATCTGACTCGGGAAGCGATCATCGAAGACGAAATCGACGCGGGCAGCGACGAAATGACCCTGGTGGACTTGTCATCCAACGACACCGCATAGGACGCATAGGAGAAGCCGATGACAAGCACCAATGATGCGGTCATTGTCAACGGGGTCAGAAAAACGTTCGGTTCCGTGGTGGCGTTGGCCGACATCAGCTTCAAGGTCGGCCGCGGCGAGGTGCTCGGGTTGCTCGGGCCCAACGGCGCCGGCAAGACCACGATGGTCGATATCCTTTCGACACTGTCGCGTCCGGATTCCGGCTATGCAGAGGTCGCCGGCCACGACGTGGCCTCCGACCCGGCGGGGGTACGGCGGTCGCTGATGCTCACCGGTCAGCACGTCGCCCTCGACGACATGCTGACCGGCCGGGAAAATCTGGTGATGTTCGGTCGTCTGCAAGGGCTGAAAAAGTCTCGCGCGCAAGCACGGGCCACCGAACTTCTCGATCAGTTCGATCTGGTCGACGCCGCGGACCGCAGCGTCAGTACCTACTCCGGCGGCATGCGCCGACGCATCGACATCGCCTGCGGTTTGGTGGTGCGCCCGGAGGTGGTATTCCTGGACGAGCCCACGACCGGGCTGGATCCGCGTAGCCGGCAAAGCATTTGGGAACTGGTGTCGGACTTCAAAGAGGCCGGCATCGCGGTGTTGTTGACGACGCAGTACCTCGAGGAGGCTGATGCGCTCAGTGATCGCATCATCGTGATCGATCACGGGACGATCATCGCCGAGGGCACGGCCGACGAACTCAAGGAGCGGACCGGCGCGACGTACTGTGAAATCGTGCCGCGGCACGCCGCGGATCTGCCCGCCATGGCGCAAGCACTCGGTTCGCTGCTGCCGGAGCGCAATCGCGCGGCGTTGACGACGGCATCCGACCGCATCGCCCTGCCCGCCCCAGACGGCCCGAAAACCCTCGCCCGGGCGCTGTCGCAATTGGATGCGGCGAACATCGAACTGCTCGACATCGCCCTGCGGCGGCCTTCGCTCGACGAGGTGTTCCTCGCGCTGACGAACAAGGGCATCCGCGACCTGTCCACCGCTGACGTCAGTGGTGGGTCCTGATGACATTCGGTGCGTCGTGGTAATCCCTATCGAGCGGCAGCGGTCTGCAGCAGTGGCCCGGCCGCCGACGTCCACGCTGCAGCAGTGGTGGGTGTTGACGGTTCGCATGATCACGCCGACGCTGCGCAATGGGGAGGTGCTCACCCAAGTCGCGCAGTCGGTGATGTTCACGGTGGGCTTCTATATTCCACTCAAGCACCTGATGGGCGCCTTCAGTCAGGGCATGAGCAGCTATGCGCAATACCTGATGCCGCTGATCGCGCTGGAATCCATTTCGTTCGCCGCCGTGTCGGCGGCTTTTCGGTCGGCAACCGACTCGGTGCTGGGCATCAACCGTCGATTCCGGGCCATGCCGATCGCCCCGCTGACCCCGCTGGCCGCCCGCATGTCGGCCAGCATCTACCGCTGCTGCACGGCGTTCGGGTTCGCGTTGATATGCGGCCACGTCATCGGTTTCCGCTTCTACGGCGGCGCCGCGCACACCGTGGGTTTCTGCCTGTTGGTGCTGTTGATCGGCGTCGCCCTGTCACTGCTGGGTGACCTGATCGGGGCGGCGAACCGCAATCCGGAGGCCACCATCCCGCTGATGCTGTTGCCGCAACTGATCTTCGGTCTGTTGTCCGTCGGCCTGCAACCCGCCGAACGTTTTCCGGCCTGGATCCAACCCTTCGTTCGCGATCAACCGATATCCCAGTTCATCTACGCGCTGCGGGTGCTGGCCGGCGATAGCACGCCGGCGGTCGGTGCAGTGCGCTGGGCGGTGATCGGCCCGGCACTGGCGTGGGCGGCGGTCCTGGTGCTGATCGTGGTTCCGCTGCACGCGCGCGTGGCTCTGGAGCGGCGATGATGTCGACGGTCTCGCAGCACACCGCAACACCGGTGCCCAGCGGATTCGGCGACCCACGCCCGGACGTGGGACGTGATCCCCGGGAGAATTCACCGCGGCGACTGTTGTCGCACACCTGGGTGCAGGCCGGGCGATTGTTGGTTCGGTGGCGCCGCGATCGCGCGACCGTCCTGGAATCCCTGGCCATGCCGGTGGTGTTGTTGGTCACCTTGAATATCGTGTTGGGAGACGCGATTTCGCGGCTTACCGGTCACGACGCGCTATACGGCAGTGTCCCGTTGATCGCGATGGTCGGGGCGATGTCCGGATCGATGGTCGGCGGGATCGGTCTGATGCGGGAACGCAGTAACGGCTTGCTTCCCCGGTTATGGGTGCTTCCCGTACACCGTGCCTCGAGTCTGCTGGCCCGCCTGATGGCCGATGCGGTTCGCATCGTGGCGACCACCGCGGTCGTCATGTGCGCTGGTATTGCGCTGGGCCTGCGGTTCCGGCAGGGGATCCTGGCGACAGCGGCGTGGCTGTTTGTTCCCGTTATTTTCGGGGTGGCGTTCACTATGGTCGTCGTCACCTTGGCGCTGTATGCGGCGAACACCATCGTGGTGGAAGCCAGCGAGGTCGTCTGGGGATTGTTGATGTTCTTTTCCACCGGCTTCGTGCCTCTTGACCAGTACCCACGTTGGGTCCAGCCCATCGTGGCGCATCAGCCGATGAGTTATTCCATCGAGGCGATGCGCGGGTTGTCGCTGGGCGGTCCGGTGCTGGCGCCGGTCACCGCAGTGCTGCTCTGGTCGGTGGGCGTCGCCGCTGTCGTCGCGGTCCCGATGGCGATCGGGTATCGAAGGGCCAGCATGCGGGGATGACGTCCCCGTGTCCGCGAATTGTCATGGAGTTGGTAAATGTTTTCATCGTCGGTGATCCGCAAGCTGTCGCGTAGCGAGGAAATCTTCGCCGAGACACAATGTTTCGTGGGCGTCGGCGCGCATCTGAAGGGCGCGGTCGATGCCGACGCGTTCTCGGCTGCCTTCGATGCGCTGCTGGAGTCGCACCCGGTTTTGGGTGGCCACCTCGAACGCGGCGACGACGGGCGGCATCAGATTGCGGTCGACGATCTGCTCCACCCGGGAATCGAGGTCATCGAGACCGACGATCCGGCGCGCGACTGCCCGGCTGTGCACTTGAACCAGAGCGAATCGCTGATCCATCTGCGGTTGGTCGTCGGCGGCGAAGGCGCGCAGCCGACGCTGTACGTCCATCACGCGCTAGCCGACGGTCACCACGAGTTCAAGCTCGTCGAGGAGATGTTCTCCTACTACACCGACCTGGTCTGCAACGGCCGGATCGGGCCGCTCACCGTGCACCCCGCCCCGGAATCGCTGGAAGCGGTGTTGGCCCAGCGAGGCATACCCAAGCAGCAGCGCTCAGGTCTGGAGCGGTTCATGCCGGCGATGTTCGCCTACGACCTGCCGCCGTCCCGCCGGGCCGCCGGTGGCGTCACACCGGCCTCGCCGTTGCGGGTTCCGATGGTGCGCTGCCAACTCAGCGAGCGGGAAACGCAGGATCTGATTGCGTTCGGTCGCGCGAACCGGGTTGGCCTCAACGGCTTGTTGTCCGCGGTTCTCTTAATGGCCGAATGGCGTCTTCGGGGCAAGATGAACATTCCGGTGCCCTATGTCTATCCGGTCGATTTGCGCTATGTCCTTTCGCCGCCGCTGTCGGCGACCGCGTGCACCAATCCCTTGGGTGTGGCTGCCTATCTCGCCGAAATCGACGACACCACCGATGTGGTGGACCTTGCCCGCGATATCGCCGAAACTTTCCGGGCGGATCTGGCCGACGGGGTGGTGCAACAGTCGCTGTTGCATTCCAGTCCGCAATATGTCGGAAATCTGCCCGGCTTGCCCGACCTGGTGATGCTGACCGACGGCGGTATGGCGCCGCCGGTGCGGACACCGCCGGACGTCGAAATCGTTGCCACCCACGACGAGTTATTCTTTGCTGTCAGCGCGGGTATCGACATGTATCTGAGCAATATCTTTGCCGGGCAATTGGTGATCGAGTATCACACCCATGCGCCGCGGCCGGAGAAATCGATCGAGACGATACATTCGCTGCTTCGAGTCATCGCCGAGCAGCACGCCGCCAGCGGAGTCAGCTGACCCGTCCGAAGCTGTAGCGATGGTATTGCAGTATTTGGCGCAGCGGCGGGGCTACCCGAAACGCTCTGCCCGCCCACCTGAACCTGGCAGCTGCCTGGGGAAACGTGCTTGCGTCGAACAACGTTGTGGCGATCAGCAATCGGGCCCCGGGGACGTGACTGAGGATCTGTTGCGGACTGTTGACGCCCCAGTGCAGCGTCGACCCGGTCCGTCGCACCAACGTGTGGGCCTTTTGCGACCTGATTCCCAGCCGGCTGTAGAAGTCGATCTGCAACTCACCGGATTCGAAACGGTCGACGACGCGGCGCAGCAGCGCGATGCCATCGCCTTGGCTCAGGTACATGCTGATCCCTTCGGCGATCAGCAGAATAGGGCGGTCGACGCGAAAGCGGTCGAATAAGGATGGATCGGTTGCCGACGCTGCGATCAGATGATATCCGGGTCGGGACGGATAGACTTTGGCGCGCAGTGCAATAACTTCCGGGTAGTCGACGTCGTACCATTCCACGTCCGGGCCCGGATCCAACCGGAATACCCGGCTGTCCAAACCGCAGCCCAGATGCACCACAGTGCAGTGCGGGTGCACGGCGAGGAATTGGCGCGCCCAGATGTCGTACTGGGCGGTGCGCACGGTAATCAGCGGCGCCCATTTGGCGGTAATGCCTATTTCGGCGAAGTCATAGTCGAGGCGGTCGACCACCTGCTTCGCGTAGCGGTCGGCTAACACCGGCCGTTCGAAATCGCTGTCTTGTGCCTTGAGGTACAACGTCGCCAGCATGGTCTGCGCGGCACCGCTGAGATTGACGGAAACTTTGTCGGCCACGACTCCCCACGCTAACGCGTCGGCGGGCACCGCGAACCAGGGCGGTCGCTGTACGCCCGCTTTGGGTTTGCTGAGACTGCCCGCGGCGACCTGCTGGTGTTTGCCAACCACCGCGACGAGGTATCTGTTCTTCGTGCATTATGGGGTGAGTGGGCGCAGGAGCCCTGCGCTCACCTGAGACGTGACAAAGCGCCTGGGATCCACGAAGTGCCCGACATCGCTGTCGCGGCATCTGCACTGTCGCCCTGCCGTCAAGATCGCAATGGGAGAAACACCTATGTCAGCAATGGAATTGTCGTTGTCGGGTTGGCTGGCGGACTGGGCCCGCCAGCAGCCGGATGCACCCTTGTTCACCTTCGTCGACTACCAGGTCGACCCGGCCGGGCATCCCAAGGTGTTGACGTGGGCGCGCGCGCAGCAGGGCGCGCAGGCGGTCGCCGACGCGTTGGCGTCGTGCGGATCGCCGGGTGACCGGGTGGCGATCTGCGCTCCGCAGGGCCTGGACTACGTGGTCGGGGTGCTCGGCGCCATCTGGGCCGGTTTCGTCGTGGTCCCGCTCTCGGTGCCGATGCTCGGCGTCCACGACGAGCGGGTCGTCACGGCGCTGACCGACAGTGCCCCGGTGGCAGTGTTGACCACATCGGCGGTCGCCGACGGCGTCGTCTCGTGCGTCAACGGCTTACCCGGCTCGACTCCGACGGTGATCGAGATCGACGCGCTCGACTTTTACTCACCACAGACCGCACCGCCCGCCGACCGGCCGCCGAGTGCCACGGTCCTGCTGCAGTACACCTCCGGGTCGACCCGCGCGCCCGCGGGCGTGGCGGTGACACAGCGCAACATGATGGTCAACCTCGAGCAGATCATGGCCGACTATTTCGAACCCCAGGGCGGGATTCCGCCCCGCGATTCCACCCTGGTGTCGTGGCTGCCGTTCTATCACGACATGGGCCTGATGTTCGGCATCTTCATCCCGGTCAGATTCGGTCTGCAGTCGGTGCTGATGGACCCGGTGGCCTTCCTGCAGAAGCCCGCCCGGTGGATGCGCCTGGTGGCCAGCCACACCGCTACCGTGACTCCGGCGCCGAACTTCGCCTATGAGCTGACGGCGCGGCGCACCTCCGACGACGACATGGCCGGCCTCGACCTGGGCCACGTGCACAGCTTTATCAACGGCGCCGAACGGGTGCACGCACCCACGGTGAAACGTTTCCTGGACCGGTTCTCCCGATTCAACCTGTCCGAGAAGTCGTTACGGGCGGCGTACGGACTGGCCGAGGCCACCGTGTACGTGACGACGTCCAACCCCGGCCGGCCCGCGCCACGGGTCCGTTTCGACTACGAGAAGCTCTCGGCCGGCCACGCGCAGCGCTGCGGCGACGAGGTGCCCGGTTCCGAGCTGGTCAGCCATGGCACACCGCGAGCCTGCACCGTGCGTGTCGTCGACCCGCAGACCTGTGTGGAGAACCCGGCCGGAAAGGTCGGCGAGATCTGGGTGCACGGCGACAACGTCGCCGCCGGCTACTGGAAAAACCCGGAATTGTCCGAGCGGACCTTCGGCGGTGAGCTGGTCGAACCGTCGCCTGAGACGCCGCGCGGGCCGTGGCTGCGCACCGGAGACGTCGGGGTGATCTCCGACGGCGAGCTGTTCATCATCGGCCGGATCAAAGACATGCTGATCGTCGACGGGCGCAACCATTACCCTGACGACATCGAGGCAACGATCCAGGACATCACCCGCAGCCGGGCCGCCGCGATCGCCGTCGCCGACGAGGGCCGGGAGCAACTGGTGGTGGTCATCGAGTCCAAGCAGCGTGGTAGCTCCGAGGCGGAGGTGCGCGAGAGCCTGGACACGGTCAAGCGGGACGTGGCGGTGGCGGTCTCCCGGTCGCACGGGCTGCGGGTGGCCGACCTGGTTGTGGTGGCGCCGGGCTCTATCCCGATCACCACCAGCGGCAAGGTCCGTCGCTCGGCGTGCGCCGAGCGCTACCGGCAGGACGAGTTCGACAGGCTGGACGTCTCCGCGTGAGAGCGCGCCGGTGCGTGATGAGCTGACCGGCGCCGGGATTCGGGTGGGAAATACCCAACAGGGATCAACAGGGATAGGGGTGGAGTAGCAACAATGACATCGGTAAGCGAACGTGGGGCCTCGGCTGAATCCATTCAGCACCATTACGACGTGGGCAACGCTTTCTACTCGCTCTGGCTCGACGAGTCCATGACGTATTCGTGCGCGCTGTGGCAGGGCCACGACGACAGCCTGGCCGCGGCACAGGCCCGCAAGATCGACCGCCTGGCCGCGCTGGCCGGCGTCAGCAGCGGGCACCGGGTACTCGACATCGGCTGCGGTTGGGGATCGACGATGCGACGGCTGGTGGCCGAGCACGGCGCCGAGCACGTCACGGGGCTGACCCTGAGCGAGGCGCAAGCCCGCTACGCGGAAGAACTGGGCGATCCTCGCCTGCAGGTGCGGGTCCAGGATTGGGCGGACTTCGTCGCCGACGAGCCCTATGATGCGGCGATCAGCATCGGGGCCATGGAGCACTTCGTGAAATTCGGGTGGGATCGGTCTCAGAAGGTCGCCGGGTATCGCCGGTTTTTCCAAAAGTGCCACGACTCGCTCAAACCCGGCGCGGGTTTTGCGCTGCAGACGATCGGCAAGGGGCACGTCAAGCTCGATGAGCAGGGTCTCAAAGAGACGCTGTTCATCATGGAGCACATCTTTCCCGAGTCTGATCCGCCCCGGCTGGCTGAAATCATGCAGGCCGCCGAGAAGCTCTTCGAAGTTCAATACGTCGTCAATCATCGCCAGCATTACGCGCGTACCTGTTCGGCCTGGCTCGACGAACTTCGGGCGAACAGCGCGGCGGCTGCCGAGATCACCGGTCCGGAGAAGGTGGCGGTGTATGAGGCGTACCTGGAAGCCTCGATACGGCAATTCGAGCTCGGACACGCGAACCTCTACCGCATCCAGCTGCGCCGGGTGTGACAGCCGCGCTTTCGCACTGAGCCCGCCATGCTCGAGGTGATCGAAAAGGGATGCCGCAGCACATCGCATCCCGCGCCACTGCTTTTCGTTCATGGGGCCTGGCACGCGGCATGGTGCTGGGAGGAACATTTCCTCGGCTATTTCGCGGGCAAGGGTTATCACGCCCTGGCGGTGAGCCTTCGCGGCCATGGCGGTAGCCCGACCGTCAAGCCGCTGTGGGCGTGCTCGCTCGCCGATTGTGTCGAGGATGTCGAGTCGGTGGCCGCCGGTCTGCCCACCAGGCCGGTGGTGATCGGCCACTCCCAGGGCGGCATCGTCGTCCAGAAGTATCTGGAAACCCGTGCTGCTCCCGCGGGGGTGTTGATGGCGTCGACGCCGCCGCACGGCAACTTCGGGTCCGC
>NZ_JBYCLD010000266.1:0-7800 GCF_057473725.1 Mycobacterium sp. TH-M11
GGAACCGCACCGACTATCGCCCGTTGGATGGATTCGTCTATGCCATAACGCCGTTCAACTTCACCTCGATTGCGGCCAACCTGCCCACCGCGCCGGCCTTGATGGGGAACACCGTGGTGTGGAAGCCATCGGTGACCCAGACGCTGGCGGCATATCTGACCATGCAACTGTTGGAGGCGGCCGGACTCCCGCCGGGTGTGATCAACATGGTCACCGGCGACGGCTACGCGGTATCGGAAGTGGCGCTGGCGGATCCGCGGCTGGCCGGCATCCACTTCACCGGATCGACGGTCACTTTCCAAAACCTCTGGGGGCAGGTGGGCGCGAACATTGCTCGTTACCAGAGCTATCCGCGGCTAGTGGGGGAGACCGGCGGGAAGGACTTCGTGCTTGCGCACCGCTCCGCGCGACCGGATGCGTTGTGCACCGCGCTGATCCGTGGGGCGTTCGACTATCAGGGTCAGAAGTGTTCGGCGGCCTCACGGGCGTTCGTCGCCCACTCGGTCTGGCGGCAGATGGGGGACGACTTCCTGGCGGCGACCGCGGAATTGCCGTTCGGCGACGTCACCGACCTCACCAACTTCGGCGGTGCGCTGATCGACCGGCGGGCGTTCGGCAAGAATGTCGCGGCCATCGAACGCGCGAAAAGCGCGCCCGGGGTGACGATCGCGGTCGGCGGCGAATACGACGACAGCGAAGGCTATTTCGTGCGCCCCACGGTCCTGCTGTCCGATGATCCCACCGACGAAACATTTGCCACCGAGTATTTCGGCCCGCTGCTGTCGGTCTACGTCTATCCCGACAACGAGTTCGACCGCGTGCTCGACGTCATCGACGTTGGCTCACGGTACGCGTTGACCGGGGCGGTGATCGCCGACGATCGCGGCGCGGTGCGGACGGCGCAGAACCGGCTTCGGTTCGCGGCCGGCAACTTCTACGTCAACGACAAGCCCACCGGGGCGGTCGTCGGCCGTCAGCCCTTCGGTGGTTCCCGCGGCTCGGGCACCAATGACAAGGCCGGCTCGGCGCAGAATCTGCTGCGCTGGACCTCCCCTCGCTCGATCAAGGAAACCTTCGTTCCGCCCACCGATCACCGCTACCCGCACATGGCCGGGCCGGTGCAATGATGTCTGGCCCCGGTCTGTTCACCAGAACCCTGCGACCCGCAATCCTGGCCGCTGGCCGATCACACGGACTGCAGCACACCGCCGAACGGTTGAAGGTCACCCGCCGGGTGGTCGATCGGTTCATACCAGGCGCGACGCTGGACCAAGCTATCGACAGCACCGCCGCCCTGCGCGATTCGAACCGACTGGTCAGCGTCGACTACCTGGGCGAGCAAGTGATCGACGCCGATGGCGCCAACGCCACCATGACCGCCTACCTCCATTTGCTCGATGCGCTGGGGCGGCGACCGGATGCCGTCCAGCACGGTCTGCGGCCATTGGAGGTGTCGCTGAAGCTGTCGGCGTTGGGGCAGGCGCTGAACCGCGACGGGGAGAAGATCGCGCTCGAACACGCCCATCGCATCTGTGACAGGGCCGAACAGGTCGGCGCCTGGGTGACGGTGGATGCCGAAGACCACACGACGACCGATTCCACCCTGTCGATCGCCACACAGTTGCGCACCGACTATCCCTGGCTGGGTGTGGTGCTCCAGGCCTACCTGCTGCGAACGCCCGGTGATTGCGAGCAGTTGGCCGCCTCCGCCGCCCGGGTCCGACTGTGCAGAGGCGCCTACGACGAGCCGGCCTCGGTGGCCCATCGGGACGTCGCGGCGGTGACGGCCTCGTATCTGCGCTGCCTTCGGGTGCTGATGGCGGGCCCGGGTTATCCGATGGTCGCCACCCACGATCCGGTGATCATCGACGCGGTGCCGGTCATGGCTCGCGAAACCGGACGTGACGCCGATCATTTCGAGTATCAGATGTTGTACGGGGTCCGTGACGCCGAGCAACGCAGGCTTGCGAGCGCTGGTAACCGGGTGCGGGTCTACGTGCCGTTCGGTACCGAGTGGTACGGCTACTTCATGCGGCGGCTGGCCGAGCGACCGGCCAATCTCACGTTTTTCATGCGGGCGCTCATGGAACGGGCTCAGTGAGGGCCGAAGGTCCCCCGTTGCCGATGCCCTCGGTTCCTATCAGGTCCGTGTGGTCGTTGACAGCATGGTGACGTGCGAAGTCAACGTCGTGATTGGGTGGCGCCGCCAGAACTGGACCCGGAAGAAGCCGCCGGTCGCTTGGTACGCGAGTTGCGCAGTGACCGCGTCGGCCTGTCAGATAAGGAGGCGCAGCGGCGCCTGCTCCAGTACGGGCCGAACCAGCTGCAGCGTCGCTCCGGGCCGCAGTGGCCGAAAGCATTGGTGCGACAACTGACTCATCCGCTCGCACTGCTGTTGTGGCTGGCGGCCGGCCTGTTGGTGATCGTCGGGTCCCATGTGGTCGCCGCCGCGGTGGTCTTGATCATCGTGTTGAACGCCGCGTTCTCGTTTGTCCAGGAGCTGCAGGCCGAGCGCGCGGTGGAGGCGCTGGCGAAATACCTACCGCAGCGGGCGAAGGTCGAACGTGACGGCGTGATCACCGAAATCGACGCGTCCGAGCTGGTACCCGGCGACGTCGTGGTCATCGAGGAAGGTGACCGGATCGCGGCCGACATCCGGCTGCTGGCCGGTGCCGTCGAGGTGGACATGTCGGCCTTGACCGGTGAGTCGGTCCCGGCGCTTCGATCGGCGGCCATGACCGACGTGCACGTTCCGTTGCTGGCTGCGCACGACCTGGTGTTCAGTGGAACCAACTGCACGGGTGGGCATGCCCGGGGGATCGCGTTCGCCACCGGCATGAGCACCGAAATCGGACGGATCGCGGCACTGTCGGAACGGATCAAATCCGATGTCAGCCCGCTGGAGCGTCAGGTCAGACGAGCCGCCTGGCTGATCGCCGCGGTGTCGGTGATGCTGGGGCTGTCCTTCATCCCGGTAGCGATCCTGGTTGCCCACCTCACCCCGATCAACTCGATGATCTTCGCGGCGGGCTTGTTGGCGGGCATGGTGCCTGAGGGACTGCTGCCGGTGATCACTCTTGCGCTGGCAGTCGCCGTGCGCGATCTGGCGGGGCGAGGAGCCCTGGTGAAACGGCTCTCGGCGGTCGAAACCCTTGGCTCGACCGATGTGATCTGCACGGACAAGACCGGCACGCTCACCCAAAACCGCATGACAGCCGTTGCCGCCTGGACCGCCGCGGGCCGGATCGATCTCGATCCAGACACGCTGGCGAACAAGCCGCAAAAGTCTCGTGCGCTGGAGTACTTAGGGCACATTGCGGCCCGCTGCAACAATGCTCGTTTCGACGGGAGTACTGGAGCCGTGGGCGATCCGACCGAGATCGCAGTGCTCACGGCGGCCGGGCTGCTCGGGGCGCAGACCGATGCGGCGGTACGAGAGGCCAACCGGCGCTGGCAGTTTCACTTCGATCCCGAGCTCAAGCTGATGTCGACGATCGACCGGTCTGACGACGGATCAGCCGTCATCGACACCAAAGGCGCACCGGAGGCGTTGCTGCGGCGGTGCAGCCACGTCGTCGACGCCGACGGTAGGTCGCTGCCGCTGGATCGGCCGCAACGACTCCGAATCGAAGAAGCCGTCGATGCCTTTGCCGGACAAGGCTTACGCGTACTCGCCTTCGCCCGGCGAGCGCTGCCCCTCAAAGCACGTCCGCCGCACCGCCGCGCGACTGCTGAGCGGGATCTGTGTTTCGTCGGCTTGATCGCCATGCTCGACCCGCCCAGACCAGGTGTCGTCGACGCCGTCGCGAAATGCCGGGCAGCCGGCATCCGAATCATTGTGATCACCGGTGATCACCCGCTGACCGCCGCCGCCACCGCTGAGCGTATCGGCATCACCGGTCCCCATCCGAAGGTCGTGACCGCCGAAGACTTCGAGCAGCTCACCGAAGACCAACTCGCGGCACTCATCCGGTCGCAGCCGGAAGTCATCTTCGCCCGCGCCTCACCGGAAGCCAAGCTGCACATCGCCGAGGCGTTGCGTTGCGACGGCCATGTCGTCGCGATGACGGGCGACGGCGTGAACGACGCGCCAGCCTTGCGCCGCGCCGATATCGGGGTCGCCATGGGACTATCCGGGACCGACGTGGCGCGGGAGGCCGCGACGATGGTGCTCACCGACGATGATTTCGGCTCGATCGTCACCGCGATCGAGTCCGGCCGCCGCATCTACGACAACGTACGGAAATTCATCGTCTACATCTTCGCGCACGCCGTCCCCGAAGTGGTGCCGTTCCTGCTCTTCGCGCTCAGCGGCGGTGCGATCCCAATCCCGTTGACCATCATGCAACTTCTGGCCTTCGACGTCGGAAGCGAGACGCTCCCGGCGTTGTCTCTGAGTCGCGAGCCGGCCGAGCCGGGCATCATGCAGCGCCCACCGCGGCCCAAGGACGAAGGAGTCATTCGGCTGCCAATGCTATTGCGGGCGTGGTTGTTCCTCGGCCTAATGGTCGCTGCCCTGGCAGCAGTGGGTTACTTCTACACCCTGCTCAGGGCGGGCTGGCGACCCGGAACGCCGGTCGGAGTGGGTAGTCCGCTGCACCACGTTTACCGGCAGGCCACCACCATGACGTTGCTGGGCATGATTGCCGGGCAGATCGGCACGGCTTTCGCGGTACGCACCCAACGCGCCTCGCTGTGGTCTGTCGGTGTGTTCAGCAACCGGTATCTACTTGCCGGCATCACCGCCGAGATCGCACTGGGCGCCGCGTTTGTCTATTTGCCGTTCTTGCGCACAATCCTCGAAACCGACGCGCCATCGCCCTCCGATCTGGTTCTCCTGGTACCGTTTCCGTTCATTGTGTGGGGGGCCGACGAATTTCGTCGCTACCTGTTGCGGCGCTGGAGCAACCGTCACCCGCCGCGATGACCTTGGGCCCTAGCGGCACTCGCCGGGAGCGGCGTAACAACGAACTATGCCAGACAGAACGGCGTTTCCGAATGCATTCGAGATCGACCTGACGACGCACGGGCAGTGGCCCGGCATCGAGGACTACGTGCGGGAGAAGATCGGCCCGCTCGGCCGGCTCGCCCACCAGCCGGTGTTGCACGCCCGAGTCAGGTTGAGCAAACATGCCGACCCGGCGGTGGCGCGCCCGGTGATTGCGCAGGCCAACCTCGACGTCAACGGGCGCTACGTCCGCGCCCAAGTGCAGGGCGAAAACGCGCGCGAGGCGGTCGATCTGCTCGAGGCGCGGCTGTGGCGTCGGCTCGAAAAGCTGAAGAATCGATCAGAACGCAGGCACGGCAACGGATTGCAGGTAGAGCCGCATCACGGATCCGAGACCATAGGTCGGCCCGGTTATTTCCACCGACCGCCGGAGGAACGTCGGATCATTCGGCGGAAGTCGTTCACGCTGGGCAAACACACGCTTGACGAGGCCGCCCAGGAGATGGAACTGCTCGACTACGACTTCCACCTGTTCACCGAGGCGGGTACCGGCCAAGCCAGCGTGCTGTACCGGACCGAGTCGAACGGATACCGGTTGGCTCAGGTCATGCCGTTGCCCGAGCAACTCGCGCCACACGAGCTGCCCGTCACCGTCAGCTCACAGCCGCCTCCCCGAAGCACGATCGCGCGCGCCGTCGAACGCCTTTCGCTGCTGAAAGTGCCTTTCCTGTTCTTCGTCGATGTGGCCGAAGGCCGAGCCGGTGTGCTGTACCAGCGCTACGACGGCCACTACGGGCTGATCTCACCCGCCGGTTAGCCGGATGTGTCCGCCATGACTTCCACGACTGCCCAAAACGTCGGCGACGCAAAGAATGTCGCTGCGCTGTTCGCGAATCGGGTCGCGGCGACGCCGGACAAGGAGGCGTTTCGCCCCCCAAAGCTGTACGACTGAGCTCAGTGCGCGACGACCAGTGCGAAATCGCTGTGGCGCAGGGCCGGATCGGCGGCCGGGCTGACAAGTTGGCGCAACTCGTGGGCCTGGGTGGCTCCGATGACGAGTAACTGGATCGAGTCCGCATGGTCGGTGAGGTAGTTGAGGAACGGTCCGTACTCGACCACGGTGCGCACTGTCACGCCAGGGTAGCGCGGACTCCAGACCGCCGCGTAGCGCTCCAGCATGGCGTGCTTCCGGCGCTCCTGTTCGCTGATTGCAGCGTCGTCTTGCAGGTCGTCCAGCCCGGACTGCCACGCCATCATCAACACCAGCGGGGCCGTTCGACGTCGGGCTTCCTGGAAACCACGCTCGACGGCGAACTCGTCGTCAAGCGACCCGACGACATAGGCCACAACCGATCGCCCTCGGTCAGCTCCGAGGGCGGGGCTGCCGCGGACGACGGCAACCGAGCAATGCGCAGATCGGATCAACTCAGTTGCGGTCGAGCCGAATCCGGCGGGAGTTGACTGCCCGGCTCCGGTGTCGCCGACACAGATCAGCGGGGTCGACTTCGAGACCTGGATCAGCATCGGCACCGGATGCCCTTCGATGATCTCCATCTCGATCTTCACCGTTTTGCCCAGCGCATGGACAGCGTCGTATGCGGCGTACACCGCCTGCTCCCCGGCTTCGAAAGCCACCCGGCATTCGGCTCGGCTGGCGCAAGGATTCACGTCTCTGATGTAAAGCAGCCGCAACGGGAAATCGGTGTCGGCCACTTCGTCCACCGCCCAGCGCGCGGCCCGGAGAGCGGCTTGCGATCCGTCGACACCGACGACGACCGACTTGGGCGGAAAGGATTCCAGCATTAGCACTCCCGTATCTCCATGTCGTGAAAATCCGCTGAAAATAACGCTATTGCGTGCCTGGCATCCGGCCAGGGGGAGATGGTCCTCGCGCGAAGGCCGTTGTTCCCTTTTCCGGCCGGCACCGAGGACCAAAGCCCCTCGCGGCAGAGTGATCCGCTAAGCACACTGGCGTGATGAAGTCCGCGTCGAGTCGGATGGCCAAGATCGCCGCGCTGGCGGGGGGTCTTTATGCCGCACGCCGGTATTACCGCAATTGGGGTACCACCAAAGGAGAATGCAAAACGCGGTTGCCGGGCGACGAGATGCTCGGCGAGCCGGTCATCCAGGTGACCGAAGCGATATGGATCGATTCGCCGCCGACGGTCGTGTGGCCGTTGCTGCTGCGCATGGGGCAGGGGCGGGGCGGCCGCGACAGCCGACGCGTCCTCGAGAATGTGGCCGGCCTTCAGCTGCAGGAGTCCGAACGCGGCGATCCGGACTGGAAACCATGGGCGGTGGGAGATATCCTGCGCCTCAAGCCCAATGGGTGGATGTGGTTGCGCGACGGGCTGGCGCTTCGGGTCGAGGCGATCAGGCCCGAGCATGACATCGTGCTGCGGGCCATCTCGCCGAACCTGCCTAACGTCGTGTGGTCATTCCAGCTGCAGCCGCACTGGGCGACCCACACGCGATTGCTCGCCCGGGCTCGGGTCGGTCTGCGGCATCCCGGTGAGGTGGTCGCCGTCGAACTAGCGCGGCCGGCTATCGCCCTGTTGATCCGGAAAGTGTTGCTGCGCATCAAAGCTCGGGTGCAACACCAGTACAATGCCCGCGCGACCGCGGATTTCGCCTAATAGCAGCAGAGGTATGACGATGACCGATCACGAGCACGCCAAGAAGACGCTCGCGCGGGCATTGTCTGATCTTGCCCACCAACTCTTCAAGCTGACACTCAGTGATATCGAAGCCGCCACCCACAAACCGGTCACTCATGTGCATCTCTGAGGGGATCGCGGTGGCGCTGACATCGTTGTCGGCCGTGTCGGCCCGGATATCGCCGGGGGCGGGGC
>NZ_JBYCLD010000267.1:0-2901 GCF_057473725.1 Mycobacterium sp. TH-M11
CTCACGGTCAACGACGCGCAACCGACCGCCGAGGCGCTGGCGGTCACCGATGGACGCATCGTCGCGGTCGGCGACCGCACGGACATCGACGCGTTCATCGGCCCTGAAACCCGGGTGCTCGACATCGGCGACGGCTGCGTATTGCCCGGCTTCGTCGAGGCCCACGGACATCCGCTGATGGAGTCCGTCGTGCTGTCCGGCCGGATGGTCGATATCCGGCCGGTCACCCTGACCGACGCCGACGCCGTGGTGGATCTGGTCCGCAACGAGGTCGCCGCTCGCGGCGCCGAGGGGGCATACGCGGTCGGCTGGGACCAGTTGTTGCAGCCGGGGCTGCCCGAACCGACGTTGGCCTGGCTGGACAGCGTCGCCCCGGACCACCCGCTGGTGATCGTGCACAACTCGGGCCACAAGGCTTACTTCAACAATGCGGCAGCCCGGCAGGGCGGGTTGAGCCGCGACACCCCCGACCCGATCGGTGCGAAATACGGCCGCGATGCCGCCGGTGAACTGGATGGCACCGCGGAGGAAACCGCCGCACTCATTCCACTGCTGGGCAAGGCGATGTTGCCCGGCGACGCCCCGGCGATGCTGCGCGCCGAATGCGCGCGGCTCAACCGGGCCGGGCTGACAACAATTTCGGAGATGGCGTTCTCGCCGCAGTTTCGGCCGCTGGTCCAAGAACTGCACGACGAACTGACCGTGCGCCTGCGCACCTACGAGATCTCCAACCCGGCGTTGCACACCGATGCTTCGCCAGGGGACGGCGACGACATGGCGCGCCAGGTCGGTATCAAGATCTGGGTGGACGGCTCACCGTGGATCGGCAACATTGACCTGTCGTTCCCGTATCTGGACACCGACGCCACCCGCACCATCGGCGTCGAACCCGGATCGTGCGGGCATGCCAACTACACCGGCGAACAACTGACGCGAATCGTCGAGGCGTACTTCCCCCGCGGCTGGCAGATGGCTTGCCATGTGCACGGCGACAACGGGGTCGACACCATCCTGGACGTCTACGAGGACGTGCTGCGTCGGCACCCGCGTCCCGATCACCGGTTGCGCCTCGAACACGTCGGCGCCATCCGCCCCGAACAACTGCGCCGTGCCGCCGCGCTGGGCGTGACCTGCAGCCTGTTCGTCGACCACCTGCACTACTGGGGTGATGTTCTGGTCGACGGACTGTTCGGGGAGGAACACGGTTCGCGGTGGATGCCGGCGGCATCCGCCGTCGCGACGGGTATGCGCATCTCACTGCACAATGACGCGCCGGTCACCCCCGAAGAGCCGCTACGCAACATCAGCGTCGCCGCCACGCGGCGCGCGCCCAGCGGGCGGGTCCTGGCGCCCGACGAGCGGCTCACTGTCGAGCAGGCGATCCGAGCGCAAACCCTCGATGCAGCCTGGCAGCTGTTTGCCGACGACGTGACCGGATCCCTTGAGGTGGGCAAGTATGCCGACCTGGTGGTGTTGTCGGCCGACCCCCGCACCGTCGCCCCCGAAGAGATCGCCGATCTTGAAGTACGCGCCACCTTCCTGGCCGGCCGCCAGGTGGTCTGAAACGACAGACCATCCCGCTATTTAAAGGAGAAAAAGGGGTCTAAAGTCCCCTGGCGGACTCAAGGCTGGTAAGGCTAACCTTCGTTGCATGAGCCTGCCGATGCCCGACCGCAAGACCGCTGATCTGCCCGGCCACTGGCTGTTCGCCCGTCTCGGCAAACGCGTGCTGCGGCCCGGCGGGCTCGGACTGACTCACCGGATGCTGGCCGATGCGCAGTTGGCCGGCGCCGACGTGGTGGAACTCGCGCCCGGCATGGGTCGCACCGCGAAAGAGATCCTGCAGAACGGCCCCGGTACCTACATCGGCGTCGAGGCCGATGAGAACGCCGCCGGCGTGGTCCGATCGGTGATCGGCGAACGGGGCCGGGTGGTCACCGGCGAAGCGTCGAAGACCGGCCTGGAGGGCGACAGCGCCGACGTCGTCATCGGCGAAGCGATGTTGACCATGCAGACCAACGCCCACAAGGCCGAGATCATGGGGGAGGTCTACCGAGTGCTGCGCCCGGGCGGCCGCTACGCCATTCACGAGATGGTCCTGCAGCCCATCGACGTACCCGAGGCCGTAAAAGATGAAGTCCGCACCGCGCTGGCCCGCTCCATCAAGGTCAACGCCCGCCCGCTGACCGCCGCGGAGTGGACCGAGTTGCTCACCGACGCCGGCTTCACCGTGGAGAAGATCTCCTACGCACCGATGGCGCTGTTGGAGCCGCATCGGTTGATCGCCGACGAGGGTCTGTTCGGGGCGCTGCGGTTCGTGTTCAACGTGCTGCGTGATTCCGATGCGCGGGCCCGGGTGCTCAATATGCGTGCGACGTTCCGTCGCCACCGCGACAACATGGCCGCTATCGAGGTGATTGCTGCCAAGCCCGCCTGACCGGCTTGCCATGATGGACAGGTGACAACCCGCGACCGCGACGATTCGGGCCGCCCCCGTAATGCCCGCCCGCGTGATCGGCTGGGCCGCCCGCTGCCCCGCGGCAGCCAGGGCGGGGTCGAAGGTGTTCCCGACGACCTCGATCTGCCGCCGGCCCAGATGCTCGCCTACGCGCAGCTGTTGCTGGACGATGGGCTGGCGTTCAACGCCCACGAGGTGCTGGAAGCCGCTTGGAAGCATCGGCCCCCCACTGAGCGTGAACTGTGGCAGGGCTTGGCACAGCTTGCCGTCGGAGTCACCCACGTTCAGCGTGGCAACGTCGCTGGCGCGGTCAGCTTGTTGCGCCGCGGCGCCGAGCATCTGGCGTCGGTGCGGCCCCCGGCCCCGTTCGGGATCGATCTCGCCGGATTGCTGGGCTTCGCCGCGCATTTGGCCGACGACCTGGCGGCCGGCGTCGAGATCGC
>NZ_JBYCLD010000268.1:0-1844 GCF_057473725.1 Mycobacterium sp. TH-M11
GGCACTCGGGCGACGCTGCTTTCGCATACTAGGTTCTCGCGAAGAAAGCTGCAGACGTCACGGCGGGCAGCCTTGGCGGGGTCCGTAAACCCCGGAGGCGCGCTTGCGCTGTTTCCCCGACTCAGAACGGCGGGGGATCATCCTCGTCGCTGCCGGGCGGGGCCGGACCCAATCGGCTCAGCGACCGAGAGTGACGGGCAGTGCGGGCGCGGTGGTTTCGCTGTCGCTCGGTCTCAACGCGCCGCGCCCGATCGTGGCGACGGGTCCGCCGCCGCCGGGGCATCATGGCTTCCCGGTCGACGCCACGCGCAGCGGGTTCCGTGGTGGGCGGCAGATCCCCGGTGGGGCGACACAGGCCAGGGAAGAACAGGGCGCTGCCGGGGCTGGTCACGTAGGTTTTTCCGGCAGGCGAGCAAAGAATTACGGTGCCGTCGGGCAACTGCTGATCGTGCCAACCCCAGAACGTTTTGACCAGATGATGAAGACGGCAGTAGCACTTCAGGTTCGAAGCATGGGTAGGCCCGCCTTCGGCGAAGGGGACCGTGTGATCGATGTCGCAGTCGAATGCCGGGTGATCGCAGCCTGGCCAGCGACAGGTCAGATCCCGGCACCTGACGAAGTCGGCGAGTCCCTTCGACGGTACGTATCCGGCCTCGGGTGCGGCATCGGCCGGATGGACCAGCGGCGTCACCTTCGCGGCAGCGGCGAGTTCGGTGATCAGTTCGGGTCCAATAAGTCCGTCAGCGCATACCTCGGAGACGAGCGAGCCCGACGTGGCTTGTTCGGCGATGAGGTGAATGACCACAGATTTTGCGGCAGTTGGCTTTCGGGCGGCACAGTCGTCACGTCCACAGCGACAGCTCAGGCGATCAGCCCTGGCCGCCAGCGCTCCCAGCGCATCGGCGCGACGCTGCTCGTGATCGCGTGGATCATGCTCACACACCGTGCGGGCCAACGCAGTAAGTGATTTGTCCAGCGCACGCGCTTCGACAGTCAGCACGCTGCCGTGGATTTCAGACAAGCCCTCGCCGAGGTCGGCGAACCAAACACCACGCTCGGCGCGTCGTTCTGTCCGGCGGCGCACGGCATCGGCGTCTGCCTTGGCGACGATCTTGTCGATCTGGCCGGCCAGCCGGCCGCGGGTCATCGACGGCCACCGCGGCACGGTGACAGCAAGCTGCTCGTCGACGGCCGCGAGCACATCGCGGTCGGTGATCAGATCGGTGCGGTAGACGATCGTGGCGAACGTCCGGTGGTCGATATCACCAGCTCTGAAGACATCCGCCAGCCTCGGCAGGCGCTCACGCATCGCGCGGGCGTACCGCAGCTGACTTGCCGCCAGGCCCTGACTCGTCCGCAGCGCGGCTGCCACCTCGGCGCTGACCGCCGCCTCGGTGTCGACGGCCCAGTCTTCGGTGTCGGAGCAGCGGGTCAACCGGTAGGCGAACAATTCTCCGATGGCCGTCAACGCTGCGGCGGCACCGCGATTCTGCTCGCGCCACGACGTGCCGATCCGATCCAGCAGCGCGGCCGACTCCGTCGTGCGGCTCGGATAGCGCCGCTCGAACAGCTCGTCAAACCGGGCTATGACCTCCGGCGACGATCGCTTCGGCTTACTCGATTCGAACATACTTTCGATTGTACAGATCAGATCCGACGCGGTCGAACCGTCCGGCCGGCAAGATTTCCGCCGGGCTGGGTGTGTTGATCCCGCTCCTCTGCGGGTCGTTCCGACCCGCTTCGTCGCCGGGCTGGGTCGGTCGGCCCCGCTCCTCTGCGGGTCGTTCCGACCCGCTTCGTCGCCGGGCTGGGTGTGTTGATCCCGCTCCTCTGCGGGTCGTTCC
>NZ_JBYCLD010000269.1:0-1824 GCF_057473725.1 Mycobacterium sp. TH-M11
CAACCTCACCACCCGGTTGTTGAAATCACTCACATACACGGTCCCCGCCGAATCCACCGCCAACCCCTGCGGCTGGTAAAGACCGTTGAACGGCAGCACTGTCGGGGTGCTCGATCCCGGCGCCAACTTCACCACCTTGCCGTACATGCTCTCACTGGTGATGTACACATCGCCGTCGGTATCGAGCGCGACTCCGCTCGGCGAAAGGCGAAAGTCGATGCCTTCGAAGGGCAGTACGGTCTGTCCGGACGCCGACGGCGACGACTGCGTTCCCCGAGTTACCAGATATCCCGCGACCGCGACGACAGCGACGATGATGAACACCCCAGCGCCGACCAGGAGCCGCTTACGTTTGTCGCCGGACCGGGGCGGCGCACTGAAGTCCGGTGATGGCCCCGCCGGACTGCCGGAGGCCGCCGCGGGCCGAGCACTCCCGCTGTCACCGCTGGTGACAGGGGGCGGCACCCACGACGACTCGGTTGGCGGGTTTGGCGTTCGCGACCACGCCCTTGCCTGGGTTGCGGCCCACTGATCGGTGTCCGACGGCACCGATTTGATCTCTGCCTCGGCGGCGCCCGCCGGTGACAGCGCTTCTTCACCGTGCCGCTGGATCCAGACGGCCTGGTGTTGCTCGGCGGTGCCTAGTGCGTCGAGGGCGGCGTCGGCCATTTCACCGGCGCTGCGATAACGCTCGTCCGGGTTTTTGGCCATGCCTTTGGCAATCACCTGATCTAAAGCCGCCGGAACCAGCCCAGGTCGCAGTTGGCTGGGCCGCGGCGCAGGCTGCATCAAGTGCGCCGCGACCCACCGTTCGACGCTGTCGGCCCGATACGGCGGCGATCCGGTCAAACACTCGGCCAACACGCAGGCCAGCGCATAGATATCGGCCCGATAGGTGACCTCGTCGCCGGTGAACCGCTCCGGAGCCATGTAGCGGTAGGTTCCCATCGCCGTCCCGTTCTGGGTCAGCCCCGGATCGGCGGCCGCGCGAGCGATCCCGAAATCCACCAGGTAAGCGAAATCGTCACGAGTGATCAGGATGTTCTCCGGTTTGACATCGCGATGCGTCACCCCCGCAGCGTGCGCGGCGTCCAGCGCGGCGGCGACCTGCCGAATAATCGCCACAGCCCGCGGGCAACTCATTGGCCCGGTGCGCCGCAACACTGCGGACAAGTCGGTGCCATCGACCAGCCGCATCTCCACGTACAGCTTCCCGTCGATCTCGCCGTAGTCATGGATCGGCACCACATGCGGTTCGGTCAGCCGACCCGCGGCATCGGCTTCTCGCAGCATCCGTGCGCGGAACATCGGGTCGCCGGAGAATTGCGGCGAGATCAGCTTCAACGCCACCATCCGGCGCTTACGGGTGTCCTCGGCCGCATAGACCTCACCCATGCCGCCGCGGCCCAACAGCCGCAGCAGCCGATAGGGCCCAACCCAGGGCCCCGGACCGCTACTCACCGTCGGCGTCCCGCCGTCCACAGCGGGCCGCGACTCCCGACTCGCACGTCCTCACCTCGGGAGCTACCCCACGCCGGGTGGATTTCTGATGGCTAACCACCGCTGAATTCTATGCGGCGGCACCGACAAGGTCTGTATCGCCTGGAGGGTCGGACGGACTATTTCTCGGGTGGAAGCCGAGGCGGGTATTAGAACGGATCGATCTGGGCCCACCCCGTGGGCCCGCGACAGATTGCAGTGCGAATAGACGCGATCAGCCCTGCGCCAGCTTGACGACCCTGTCGTTGCCGCGGTCGGCGACGTAGATGTTTCTGTTCGTGTCCACCGCCACCGCCAGCGGGGTGTTGAGGCCGGTGAACGGCA
>NZ_JBYCLD010000270.1:0-8353 GCF_057473725.1 Mycobacterium sp. TH-M11
GGCGCCATCGTCATCGAACCCGAATTCGACCGCGCCCTGGTCAATCTGTCCCGAGGTGGCGCCGACGCGGTCATTGTGCGCGAATTTGACTTGCAGAAGCGCGATTTCGTCGATGGCGGATTCGAGCTGCCCGAAGCCAAGACACAGATGAGCTGGGAAGACCCCGACACCGTGCTGGTGGGCACCGACTTCGGGCCCGGCTCGCTCACCGACTCCGGCTATCCGCGCATCGTCAAACGGTGGCGGCGCGGTACGCCCCTGGCCGAGGCGGAGCTGGTTTTCGAAGGCGCGAGCACCGACGTCAGCGTCGGCGGATCCACCGATCGGACAACGGGTTTCGAGCGCACCTTTGTCTCCCGATCCACCGACTTCTGGAACAGTGAGCGCTACGAGTTGCGCGGCCCCGAACTGATCCGGATCGACGTGCCCTCCGATGCGAGCAGCGTTTCGATCCACCGCGAATGGCTCTTGATCGAACCGCGCACCGACTGGGAGTTCGGCACCGCGACCTATCCGGCCGGTTCACTTGTGGCGGCCAATTACGACGAATTCCTCAGCGGTGGGCGTGAACTGACCGTGGTCTTCGAACCCGATGCACACACCTGCCTGCACCAGTACGCCTGGACCCGCGACCGGCTCCTGCTCGTCACGTTGGCCGACGTCGCCAGCCGGGTCGAGGTCGTCACACCGCCCTCGCGTGACGACGCGCTGCGCCCGGCTTCGCCGCGCTTGCGATCGTCACGAGGCAGTTGGGAGCGCACACCGCTGGCCGGAATTCCGCCGGCGACCGAGAGCGTGATCGTCGCCGCCGACGACACCGGCGACGAGTTTTTCCTGGACTCCAGCGGCTTCGACAGCCCGTCGCGGCTGCTGCGCGGAACGGGCAGCGACCAACTGGAACAGATCAAATCCGCACCGGCTTTCTTCGACGCCGAAAACCTTTCCATAGCGCAATATTTCGCGACGTCGAAGGACGGCACCGCGATCCCGTACTTCGTCGTCCGGCCTGGCGGCATCGACGGGCCCGGGCCGACGCTGCTCTACGGCTACGGCGGATTCGAGAACTCCTACACCCCCGGCTACAGCCCGGTGATGGGCCGGCTCTGGCTGGCGCGTGGCGGCACCTACGTGCTGGCCAATATTCGGGGCGGCGGCGAGTACGGGCCCAACTGGCACACCCAGACGATGCGCGAGGGCCGGCACCTGGTCGCCGAGGACTTCGCTGCTGTGGCAACCGATGTGGTCGATCGCGGAATCACGACTGTTTCGCAACTCGGGGCCCAGGGCGGTAGCAATGGCGGCCTGTTGATGGGCATCATGCTGACCAAGTACCCGCAGCTGTTCGGCGCACTGGTGTGCCAGGTGCCGCTGCTGGACATGCGACGCTTTCACCTGCTCCTGGCGGGCGCTTCCTGGGTCGCCGAGTACGGCAACCCCGACGACCCCGACGACTGGAGATTCATCTCCGAATACTCGCCCTACCAGAATGTTTCGGCTGACACCGAATACCCGCCGGTGCTGATCATGACGTCGACCCGCGACGATCGGGTGCACCCCGGGCATGCCCGCAAGATGACCGCGGCGTTGGAGGCCACCGGGCATCGGGTCTGGTATTACGAGAACATCGAGGGCGGCCACGCCGGCGCGGCCGACAACGCGCAGACCGCATTCAAATCGGCGCTGGCCTTCTCGTTCCTATGGCAAATGTTGGGTGGTTGACGGCACAAGTGATGAAGGCGTGGGGTGGGGCAATGCATGTGCCGTACCTGCTGGCTGCGACGGTGGTGACCGTGGCGGTGCTGGCGGTGCCGGGCTGCTCGAAGGTGATCACCGGCACCGCGGCTCGGGATCCTCACCAACCACCACGCAAACCCACTGATTGCGAGCAGGTTTCGGCTCCCCTGACGCCCATCGCGCCCCGCGCCGCAGGCGAGCCGCAGCTGAAAATTCCGCAGCCTCCCGGTTGGGAACAGGCATCGATGCTGGACCCGGAGATCATCCGCTTCACCATGCGGAACAAGGGCCTGGCGGCCAGCGACTTCATGCCCACCGCCGTCGTGACGCTCGAATCCGTGCCCGGCGCCGACACCGACAACACGACGATCTTCGACCAGGAACGGGCCGCACTGGTCGACCGTCTCGGGGCCACCGGGCTGCAGATCGCCGCGACGACCCGCTGCGGAGACGAGGCCCAGCTCGTCGACTACGACGCCCCCGGCATGGGCCGGATCCCAGCGCGCAAGGCCAAGACGCTCATGGTGGCCAACGCTTTCCACTCGATCACCTATGTGGCTACCGTCACGGTGCAATCCACCGATCCTGACAACGCCGTGTATGCCCGGGACGCCGATACCGTCCTGACCGGGTTTCAGATGCTCCCGCCGGAGGCGAGTTGACAATGTCGACAACCAATTTCGAGACCCTGCTGTACGTCCGCGACGGATCCGTCGCGACCATTACGCTGAACCGTCCCGAGCAGCTCAACACCATCGTGCCGCCGATGCCCGACGAGATCGAGGCGGCCGTGGGCTTGGCCGAGCGCGATCCGGCGGTGAAGGTGATCGTGCTGCGGGGGGCCGGCCGCGCGTTCTCCGGCGGCTACAACTTCGGCGACGGCTTCCAGCAGTGGGCCGAGGCGATGAACACCGACGGCCGCTGGGATCCGGGCAAGGATTTCGCGATGGTCAGTGCCCGCGAGACCGGTCCGACGCAGAAGTTCATGGCGATCTGGCGGGCCTCGAAACCGGTGATCGCGCAAATACACGGCTGGTGTGTCGGCGGGGCAAGCGATTACGCGCTGTGCGCAGACATCGTCATCGCCAGCCAGGACGCCGTGATCGGCACTCCCTACAGCCGGATGTGGGGCGCCTACCTGACCGGGATGTGGCTGTATCGCCTGAGTCTGGCCAAGGTGAAGTGGCATTCGCTGACCGGTCGGCCGTTGACCGGCGTGCAGGCCGCCGAGGTGGAACTGATCAACGAAGCGGTCCCCTTCGAGCGACTGGAGGCCCGCGTCGCCGAAGTCGCCGCGGAGCTGTCACGAATCCCGTTGTCGCAGCTGCAAGCACAGAAGCTGATCGTCAATCAGGCCTACGAGAACATGGGCCTGTCGTCGACCCAGACGCTGGGCGGCATTCTCGACGGCCTGATGCGCAACACCCCAGAGGCGCTGGGCTTCATCGAGACCGCCGCCACCCAGGGTGTCCGCGCCGCCGTCGAGGGCCGCGACGGGCCGTTCGGCGACTACAGCCAGGCTCCGCCGGAGTTTCGGCCCGATCCGTCGCACATCATCACGCCGTAGTACGCACAGCTGCGCACTCATCGACACGCGTGGCTGTTGGTGATCGCCACAGGTTTGCCCAGCAGGATTTGGTCGACTCCCATGCGACCGTGCGCGAAGGCCAGCCTGCCGCCGGCCAGGTAAAGACGCCAGACCCGGGCTGCCTCCTCGCCGATCAGCTCTACGGCAGCATCCCAACGATTTTCGAGATTTTCGATCCAGGCGTCGACGGTGTGCACGTAGTGCGAGCCCATCGCTTCGACCGTAATCGTCGCCAAGCCGGCACCCTCGAGTAGCCCGATCGTCTCCCCGAGTGGGCGCATGTGCATGTCAGGTGCGATGAACGCTTCGATGAACGGACCGCCGCCCGGGTGTCGGCCGCGTCGGGACATCTGCTGGATCAGCACTCGCCCATCCGGCCGCACACAGTCATGCAGGACGCCGGCAAATGTCGAATAATGCTGCTGGCCAACGTGTTCGCCCATTTCAATTGATGCCGCAGCATCGAATGGCCCGTCGGTGAAAGACCGGTAATCCTGAACCCTTATCTCGACCCGGTCGGCGAGTCCACGCTCCGCGAGCACGTCGTCGATATAGGCCTTCTGTTCCTCTGCCAACGTGATACCCACGACCTGCGCGTCGTAATGCTCAGCGGCATGCAGACTCAGCGCACCCCAGCCACACCCGACGTCGAGCAGCCACATGTCGGGTCGCTCGTCGAGGCGCAACTTGCGGCAGATGCGGTCCAGCTTGTCCTGTTGAGCTTGCGCGAGCGTGGGTTTCGTTTGTGACGGATCCCAGTAGCCGCACGAGTAGGCCATCGAGGGGTCAAGGATCAGCTGATAAAACGCATTCGACAAGTCGTAGTGGTGGCTGATGGCCGCCTTGTCGCGGGACAGACTGTGCAATCGGCCACGCAACCTGGCCTGGGTGGCTGGAGGCGACAGCGGAATACCGAAGGCGCCCAGTCGGAACGCCGCCGCGCTCAGTCGTGCCAGCACGGTTGCCGACGGCTTGATCGGCGTGAGTCGCGTTTGGGTGACCTGTGACCACACGTGGTCCAACGCGGTGACCAGATCGCCGTCGACGTCGAGGTCACCAGATACATAAGCCTGAGCGGCACCCAGTTCTCCGGGGCACCAAAGCATTCGGCGCAACGCTGCTGGACTGCGCAACCAGACGACGGGTGCGTCCGCGGGCCCGGAGACGCTGCCGTCCCAGGCGATCAGCCGTACTGGCAGCGCGCCACCGATAACCGGCTCGATGGCGGCTGCCAGTACGGGTGCCACGGCGGTTGCCGTAGCCGCCGAGTTGCCGTTGGGAGGCGTCACTGAGGCGGCATCAAGACCGTGTCGATCATGTAGACCTGCGCGTTCGCCGTGGGAACACCACCGCAGACCAGGCCGGCATTGTTGACCCGCAGGCCGTTACCGCTCCCGGTCACTTGCACCGCCGCACCCTGGACGGTGGGATGCGAACCGTCCACCTGCGCGGGGCTGAGCTGCCCCGGAACGACGTGGTAAGTCAGGATGCTCTTCAGCAGGTTCGAGTCGGTCTTGAGTTTGTCGATCGTGCTGGCGGGCAGCTTGTTGAAGGCGGAGTCGGTCGGCGCGAAAACGGTGTACTGGCCGCTGTCCAACGTATCGACGAGATTCACCTGCGGGTTGAGCTTGCCCGAGACGGCGGCGGTGAGCGTGGTGAGCATGGGGTTGTTCGACGCCGCGACCGCCACCGGATCCTGCGACATACCGGATACCGAAGCGGGGCCGTCCGGGTGCATCGCCGCGTAGTCCGCGCAGCCCGCGCCGATCAAATCGGGTGCCGCTGTGGCGGGCGCACAGGTGGCGAGGGCTAAGCCCACCGCGGCGGCAGCAGCCAGACCGGTCACTTTGATATGAGTGTTCATCGCGTTTCAAGCTCCTCATCGTGGATAGCTGACATGGGTTGTTCGGAGCCGAGTGGAGTCTGGATTGGCCGCGGACCCGATCATCCGTAGGTGAACGAGAACACCTGCAGCCCCTTGCTGGCCCGCACCTCGAGTGATCCGCGAGCCACCTCGTTTGTCGCGACGATCTGGTGTGACGTCGGTGGGCCGCCGACCGGTACGGACGTCGTCTTGCCGTCTCGGGTGACGCTGAGACTGCCCGTTCCCCCGACAACGATGTAGACGTCTTTGGCGAGGTAGTTGAGCTTGATGCCGGCGGAATCGCTATCCGCGGTCGCACCCTGGTAGTCGAGGGTCCACGGGCCCTGTAAGGCGAAGGAGTTGTCCGGAAGGGCTGGCGGATAGGCGAATTCCGCCCGGCCCTGATCGTAGACGCCTGTTCCGGCGTAATTGGTCATCTTGCCGACACCGAAGTACGTCTCGGGTGTCAAAGTATGCGTGGGGGTGGTGTCGGGCGCATCCACCGGCGGCGGCAACACCACTCCGGGATGCGCGGCGATCAGGAGCTCACGAATCACGTTCTCGGTGCCGTTGTAGTCACCTTCGCCGAACTTGATGTGTCGCACGATGCCGTTGGCATCGATGACGTATTCGGCCGGCCAGTAACGATTTCGGTAGTTGGTCCAGGTCGAGTAGCTGTTGTCCAGTGCCACCGGGTAGGTGATGCCCAGATCAGCGATACCCTTTTTCACGTTATCGGTGACTTTTTCGAAGGCGTACTCGGGAGTGTGCACGCCGATGACGTCGAAACCCGCGTCGTGATAAGCCTTGTACCAACCCTCGACGTGCGGGATCGCGCGTTGGCAGTTGATGCACGAGTACGCCCAGAAGTCGATCAGCACCACCTTGCCGCGCAGCGCATGCAGATCGACCGGCTTGTCACCGGGTGTATTGAGCCAGGCGGTAATACCTGTGATGTCTGGCGCTTGACCGCAATTCTCCAACTCTGCAGAACCGTCGTGGCAGTTGGACAATTCTTTGTTCTGGTCGTTGACGATGCCGCCGAGATTGAGCGCTTGCTGGACTTTTTTCTCCCCGCCCAACTTGTTTTCCAGCGAACTTGTGTAATCGGGTAGAGCGCGCTGAAGGGCGGCGGGCAGGTTGAATACGAGCGCCACCGCTAACAGCAGGGTCACGATTCCTGCTGTCACCCGAATTTCACGCTGACGGCGACGAAAAGCACTCACCCGCTCGGCAACTCGTTGACCAGCGAGCGCGAAGAACAACAGTGGTACTGCGGTGCCGAGCGCGAAGCCCACCGTCAGCACGACGACCGGCAGACCGATATTCGCGGTAGCACCGGCGACCACGATCGCGGCCAGCACCGGCCCCGCGCATGGAACGTAGAGAACTCCCAGAGCCAACCCGAGACCAAAACCGCCTGCGCGCGTGGCGATCTGCTGCTGCGGAATCCGGGCGAACGGCCGCTCCAGAAGTTGCTCGAATCGCGGGAAAATCAGGCCGAGGCCGATCGCCGCCAACGCCGCAAGCGCCACCCAGCGGATCACGTCCTGCGGCAGGTGCAAAAGCGACAACAGCGTGGAACCGACCAGCGTCACTACGCTGAAGCTCAGTACCAGCCCGCCGATTACCCGATACGGCCGTCCAACTTCACGTTTCGTCGCTACCGCACCCGGGTCACCCTCGGCGCCCTGATTACCGGAAGCGCCCGAAGTACCCGAGAAGAAAATCACCGGTAACACCGGCAGGATGCAGGGCGAAATCCCGGTGATCAGACCACCGACCAAGCCGATCAACGCGAGGGACAACATATTTAGTATTCGCTACCACATCCGGCTTGGATCGCTCGATGTGGCCCACAGATGCGATAGGACAGCCCGGCGAACCGGGCTGCCCTACCTCGCAACGACTCGCGACCGCTACTGACTGGGTGGCACCAGCACAGTGTCGATCATGTAGACCGTCGCGTTGGCGATGTGCACCCCTCCGCACACCAGACCGGCGGCGTTGACTTTGAGGTCGTTGCCCTGCCCCACGACGTTGACATCGGCGCCCTGCAACGTCTTGTGCATGCCATCGACCTTGTTCGGGCTCATCTGGTCTTGCACGACGTGGTAGGTCAAGATGCTCTTCAACTTCTCGGAGTTGGTCTTGAGTTCGTCAATCGTGGCCGCCGGCAATTTGTCGAAGGCGGCGTTGGTCGGCGCGAACACGGTGTACTGACCGTTGTTGAGCGTGTCGACGAGATTGACGTTCGGGTTCAACTTGCCCGACAGCGCCGCGGTCAAGGTCGACAGCAGCGGGTTGTTTGATGCCGCCGTCACGACCGGATCCTGGGCCATTCCGGACACCGATGCCGGACCGGTCGGGTGCAGCGCGGCGTAATCCGCACACCCGGAGCCGATGAGGTCGCTGGCTGGTGCAGCCGCAGCGCTGGTCATGGCTGGTGCCGCAGAACTACTCATCGGCGGCGCGCTGGTCTGTTGTGCACTGTCGGATTTGTTGCTCGAACATGCCGAGAAACCGACCATCGCGACTGCGGCCAGACCCACCGCGAGCGTCTTGCTCCGAACGTCCTTCATGCGCTTTGGCTCCTTTGTCAAACGTGCCGGCGACACAGCGGCCGCCTCCTGCGGAATGGACATCTGGCATTCGGAACAACGGTGGCTTTGGATTGCTGTGCGGCCTCGATTGAGGGCATCCGTCGGGGCGGTAGCTCCGAATACCCGGTGTGCTGAAGACGTCGGTACGGTCCATTGCGGTGATCGGCAGCGGGGTTGCCGGCCTCACCGCGGCCTACGCCTTGTCCGGTTCCAACCGGATCACCCTGTTCGAGTCCGACACCCGACTCGGCGGCCATGCGCACACCCATGTGGTCGACGGTGGAGACGGAACCCTCGTCAACGTGGATTCGGCGTTTCTGGTGCACAACGACCGCACTTACCCCACGCTGTGCCGACTGTTCTCCGAGTTGGGCGTGACCACGCAGGACTCGGACATGTCTATGTCGGTGCGGGCCGAGGAGTCCGGCCTGGAATACGCTGGCGCCCTTGGCTTTCACGGACTCTTCGCCTCGCGCCACTCGCTGCGACCACGTTATCTGTGGATGCTTGCCGAGATCCTGCGGTTCCACCGCGCCGCCGGCCGGTTGCTGCGCCACGGCGACG
>NZ_JBYCLD010000271.1:0-7290 GCF_057473725.1 Mycobacterium sp. TH-M11
GCAGCAGCACGATGAAGCTGTACATCGCGATCTCGCCGAGCAGGAACGACCAGTGCGTCGGGAACACCTTGTTCAGCTGACGTCGGGTCGCGGCCGACAGGTGGTAACGCGAGTCGACGGCGTTACCCTGGCCGGCCAGGACGTCGCCGATGCTGGGGGGACTCAGTTTCGGACTCATGTTGTTTTGCGCTCCCAGAATGCCGGTCCGACGGGTTCGATGAAATCACCGTTAGCGACTAGGTACCCATCGGCGTCAATGGTGATGGGCAGTTGGGCCAATGCGCGCGCAGCCGGGCCGAAAATCGGCTTTGCGTAGTGCAGGGCGTCGAACTGCGACTGGTGGCATGGGCAGAGGATGCGATAGTCCTGCTGCTCATACAGTGATGCGGGACAACCCAGGTGCGAGCACACCTTCGTGTAGGCGAACAGCTCACCGAAGTTGAAGCTCTCCTGGCCCTTGCGTTTGACCACCTTCGGCAGGTCGATGGCCTTGATGCGGATCAGCATCACCGGGTTGCGGACGGCGGTGAGGATCCGCGTCAGCTTCTCGTGCGATTCGACGGTGGTGCCGTCACCGTCGGATTCGCGCCACGGGAACACCGTCTCCATGCCGCCGGCGTCGATGTCCTCGGGGCGCATCTTGATGAACGGCGCTCCGGAACCCTCGCCGGTCGCGCGGGCCAGATAGATGGTTTCGCCGTGGTAGCGCGGCGTCCACCCCGACGTCCACAGCACCGCCTTCTTGCCGTCGGCGGTCTGCACCACCGGCTTCCATGGGTTTTTGATCAGGCCGCCGGCGAAGGCGACCAGGGTGCCGAGACCGAAGACGCCGAGACTTGCTCCGAGCGACAGGCCGATTAATTTGCGTCGCCGCAAGGTCGAACCCTCGAACGCGTCGGTCAGGTTCGCGGCGACCGTCTTGCGGTCGATTTCGTCCGATCCGTCGCTGCCGTAATGGCGATCCTGGATCGAAATCTCTTCGGGAATGAATTTTTTCTGGAACAACACCGCCCCGATGGCGATACACAACACCGAGCCGCCGAACGTCAGCCCGTAGAGCGGGGTAGCTAGCGAGTACGCCAGGCTGCCTGACGATCCGTTCGGCTGGTATTCCCACGGCCAGAACAGGAACACCAACAGCAGCGCCAGGCCCAGCGCACCACCGAGCAAGAGCCACATGGCAACGAGGCGCTCGGCGCGCTTTTCGGCCCGGGTGCCCTCGACTGGCCAGCGCGGCTCCTTGAACACGGTCTCGACGCCGTCGAGCTTGCCGCCGAGCGCGACGAGTTCCTCGCGCGACATCGCGTTCAGTTCTTCGACGGTTGGCTTACCGCTGTCGTTCGTCATCGGCCGCCACTCCTTCTCGTCGCTACGTTCGGCATCGTTGCGACGCGCATCATGATCGAGCCCCGATCCACAGCGCCGCGCCGATGAGGGCGACCATCCCGACGATCCAGATGACCATGCCTTCGGGTGCGGGGCCGAAGCCACCCAGACCGTTTCCGCCCGGACTCTTGGCCTCGGTCACGTTCTTCACGTAGGCGATGATGTCCTTCTTCGCGTCGAACGAAAGCTGACGGTCGGAGAACTTGGGCATGTTCTGCGGCCCGGTGCGCATGGCGGCCAGGATCTGCTGCTCGTTGGCCTTCCCCAGGTCGGGGGCGAACTTGCCCGACGACAGTGCGCCACCCTTGCCGGTGAAGTTGTGGCACGAGGAGCAGTTCAACCTGAACAGATCGCCGCCGCGACCCAGGTCGCTGCCCCGCAGCGATGTCATCGCGATACTGCCGTCGGGGTTACGCAGCACGGCCGGTCCGCCACCATTGGCCTGCACGTAGGTGCCCAGCGCGTCGATCTGCGATTCGTCGAACGACGGCTGCTCTTGACGTTCCGCCTGAGCCTCGCCGCGCCTGGCGGGCATCCGGCCGGTGGACACCTGGAAGTAGACCGCGGCCTCGCCGACGCCGATCAGGCTCGGCCCGCGATCCGGCACACCTTGCAGGTTGGCGCCGTGGCACGTTATGCACGAGGTGTCGTAAAGCTGCTTGCCGTTGCGCAGCAGCGCCGATGACGACTCGTCGGCGACGGCCACCTGCGGGCTGGGAGTCAGGACCGCGGCAAGCCCGCCGGCGACCACGAGTGCTGACACCAGCAGCAGCCCAGCCGACAGCCGGCGGTGCAGGCGACGACGCGCCCGGTCACTCAGCGATCGGTTCAACCCCAGTTTCTTCAACCGAGCACTCCTGTTCTCTGCCCTGCTGGTCATTAGATGCTCGCTCATCGGATGCTCGCTCATCGGATGAAATAGATCGTGGCGAACAGCGCGATCCAGACGATGTCGACGAAGTGCCAGTAATACGAGACGACGATCGACGCGGTGGCCTGGGCGGGGGTGAACTTGCTCATCGTGGTCCGGACCAACAGGAAGATGAACGCGATCAGCCCGCCGATGACGTGTAGGCCGTGGAAACCAGTGGCTAGGTAAAACACGCTGCCGTATGCGCTGCCGTGGATGGTGGTCCCGTGGCTCACCAGGTGGAAGTACTCATAGCCCTGCCCGAGGACGAAGAACAACCCCATCCCGAACGTGAGCAGATACCAGCGGCGAAGCCCGAACACGTCGCCGCGCTCTGCTGCGAACACGCCCATCTGGCAGGTGAACGACGACGCGATCAGCACCAGCGTGACCGGCACCGCCTGGTAAAGGTTCAGCTCGGTCGGCGGCGGCGGCCAGTTGCCCGCCGCCTGCGCTCGCGCAGTGAAGTAGAACGCGAACAACCCAGCAAAGAACATCAATTCGCTGGAGAGCCACACTATGGTGCCCACACTGACCATGTTCGGGCGGTTAAGCGAATGTACTCGCGCCGTGATCGCTGTACCCGAGGTCCCTACCGCACTCGTCACGTCCGCAAGTATGACGCTTTGTAGTTGACGGCTGCTACCCGGGGCGGCAATTTGGCAGATGAAATTCCTGTCGCTTCGCCGCCGCCGCCCGGCCGCGCCGCCCGCTCGTCCATCGTGGGACCATTTGCGACGTGGCGGCGTCATCGTCGGGGCACTTTGAACGGCCCCCTGCAGCGGCGCTGACGTGGCCGCGAGTCCTGGAGGTGTTGACCTCAGGACACGATCTGCCGCGGGGGCAGGCCGGTTGGGCCATGGAGCAGATCATGACCGGGTCCGCCACGCCGGCGCAGCTCGCAGCCTTCGCCGTGGCGATGAAGATGAAGACGCCCAACTCGGCAGAGGTGGCCGAGTTGGCCGAGGTGATGTTGCGGCACGGCCGCCGGTTGCCTACCGAACGGATCGGGACCGACACCGTCGACGTCGTAGGGACCGGCGGCGACGGTGTCAGCACGGTCAACCTGTCGACGATGGCGGCGGTCGTGGTGGCCGCCAGCGGCGTTCCGGTGGTCAAACACGGCAACCGGGCCGCGTCGTCGCTGGCGGGCGGTGCCGACACGCTCGAGGCGCTGGGCGTGCGCATCGACCTGAGCCCCGACGATGTGGAGCGCAGTGTCGCCGAGGTCGGAATCGGCTTCTGTTTCGCGCCGCAATTTCACCCGTCGTACCGGCACGCTTCGCTGGTTCGACGTGAGATCGGGGTGCCGACTGTCTTCAATTTACTTGGGCCACTGACTAATCCGGGGCAGCCACGCGCGGGACTGATCGGCTGCGCGTTCGCCGACCTGGCCGAGGTGATGGCGGGAGTGTTCGCCGCCCGCCAATCCAGCGTGCTGGTGGTGCACGGCGACGACGGTCTTGATGAGCTCACAACCACCACGACGAGCACTATCTGGCGGGTGCAGGCCGGAACCGTGGACAAGCTGAAGTTCGATCCCGCGGGCTTTGGGTTCGCGCGCGCCGAACTCGATGACTTGAAGGGCGGGGACGCCGTCGCCAACGCAGCGGAAGCTCGTTCGGTGCTGGCCGGCGCCAAGGGCCCGGTGCGGGATGCGGTCGTGCTCAACGCCGCGGGTGCAATCGTGGCTCATGCGGGACTATCCAGCCGCGCCGAGTGGCTGCCGGCGTGGGAAGCCGGGCTCGGCCGCGCCGCCGAGGCCATCGACAGCGGCGCGGCCGAACACCTGCTCGCGCGTTGGGTGCGCTTCGGTCAACAACTCTGAGTCGCGGCAGGTGAAGGCATATTCGGCGGCTACCCGCGCCGAGCGGGCCGCGGCGGCCCACTCGGCCCACGGGCCGGCCGATCGCAGCGGCGAGCACCAACCGTCGTCGCCGCTGGTTCTCACGATGCGCACGTCGGGGGCCGACAGCCAGCGCGCGATCAGTGCCGTCTCCTCGACCAGTGCGCCACCTAACGGCGCCGACTGCGGGAGGACCACCTGCGCTGCGGCCTCGATCGCCTCGACCACGGGCATCGGCGGAACGCCGCGGCGGGCGGTCCCGGCCGCCGCCAGTTGGCCATGTCGGACGACGGCAAGCTGCCAGCCGCCGTCGCCGTCGGGGGCCGCGGCCACCAACTCCGGCAGCGCGGCCAGCGCACGCAGGCGCTGCCCGCGCCACAACACCTCGATGGCGGTGATCGTGTGGTCGCGCAGCCGGGCCGCGCTCTCGTAGCGCTGCCGCCCGGCGAGCTCGGCGATCCGCTGCGCGGCCGCCTCCAGCGCCGCGTTCTGCAGGCCGTCGATCAGCGCCGCGGCGCCAACCGCCGCCGGGCCGTATTGCGCCGCAGTGACGTCGCGGGCGGCGGGGCACGGTGAGACCTCGTGCTGCGGGCAGGCCGGACCGTGCAGCGCTGTGCGAGCCAATCGCTGGGTGCAGGTGCGTACACCGGTGAAACGCGCCAACAGGTCTGCGGTGTCGAGGGCGTCGGCGCGCGACCGGAACGGGCCCACCGCGCGGTTGTGGCGCGGCTTGCGCAGCACCGAAAACCGGGGAAAGGCCTCGTCACTGAGCACCAGCCACCACCACCGCTGCGGAAATTTCGATCGGCGGTTGTAGGGCGGGGCGTGGGCGTTCAGCAGCCGCAGTTCTCGCACCCCGGCCTCCAGCGCGTGGGCGCATTCGACGTGCTCGACTTTGGTTGCCAATGCCACCATCTCGTTAATCCGGGTCCGCCGGTCTGAACCATTGAAATATTGGTTGACCCGGCGCCGCAGGTTGACCGCGGTACCGACATAGAGCACTTCGTCAGACGGCCCGCGGAACAGGTACACCCCGGGCCGGCTGGGCACGTGTTGGGCGAGCAACCGTTTGCGGCGCTGCGCCGGCGGCACGTTGGGCAGATAGCACCGCAACTCGGCGAAGCTCTGGATACCCTGGTTGCCGACGCGTTCGATCAGTGCGTGCAGCACCTCGACGGTGGCGCGGGCGTCATCCAGCGCCCGGTGCGTCGGCTCGCTGGCAACGGCGAACAGCTTCGCCAGTGCAGCCAACCGCACGCTGGGCGCTTCTTCGCGGCTCAACACCCGGCGGGCCAACTGCACGGTGCACAGCGCCTGCGGCGGTTTCCATCGAATGCCGCACTGCTCGGCCGCGGCGCGCAGGAAACCCATGTCGAATCTCGCGTTGTGAGCGACCAGCACTGCGCCGTGGGCGAATTCCAGAAACATCGGCAACACCGCCGCGATTGTGGGTGCGTCGCACACCATCGCCGTGGTGATGCCGGTGAGCCGAATGATCTGAGGTGGAATGCTGCGCTGCGGATCGATCAGGGTGGCGAATTCGCCGAGCACTACACCGCCGCGAACCTTCACCGCGCCGATCTCGGTGATGGCATCAGCGGGTTGTCCGGCCCTGCCTGTCATCCGCCCGCCGGTGGTCTCCAGATCGACAACGACGAAAGTGGTTTCGCGCAGCGATATTTCGGTCGACCGGTCTAGGTCGGGGAGGCTCAGTTGCTCGGCGGGGGCGACCATGACGGGGACAGTAACCAGGTGCACCGACATTAGCGCACTCGTGAAATGTCTCGCATGCTGTGGTCGACCGGGAGCGCGCGCTCCACAACTTGTCGGTGCCTGCGGCTAGCTTCTCGGACAAGACCGATCGACAAAATGGAAGGGAGCAGCCAGATGGCGCTCAACAGCGAGCCCGACCGGGCGGCGGTAGCTCCGCCCGACTCGGCTGAATCCGTGGTCATCGACTGCGACGACTGCGCGGTGCGCGGTCCCGGATGTCGTGACTGCGTCGTGAGCGTGATACTCGGGGTACCGGAAACTTTGCTGGAAGACGAGCGCGCGGCGCTTGAGGTGCTTGCCGACGCGGGGATGGCGCCGCGACTGCGTTTGGTGCCGATTCATCGGCATCGGCCGGGCGTTGCCTAGGGGCGGCGGCGTGAAATCTTGCTGTTTTCTTAATATCTCAGAGTTGGACAACCTCGAAGTCGTTTCGTAACCTGTCTGAGACCTAAAGCAGATCCGGCTGTTTACGCCGATGGGTTTTAAGGATGCAACGCTTTGCGAAAAAGGCTTGAAGTTGACCGCGCTTCTTTGCGCGTCGCTCGGCGCTTGTCGATTGGAGTGCTGGCCGGATTCGCTGTTCTTTCCGGAGTGGTTGCCGGCAATGTGCTGGCCGATCCGGCCAACGACGCGATGGCAAAGCTCACCGAGCTGTCGCGGCAAGCCGAGCAGACCACCGAAGCGATGCACAGCGCGCAGCTTGACCTCAACAATAAGCTTGCTGAACAGCGCGCCGCCGAAAAGAAGCACGACGACGACCTGGCTGCGGCGGACGCCGCGAAGTCGAAGCTGGCTACCTTTCAATCCGGTGTGGACCGGTTTGCCGCGGCGATGTACATGGGCGGCCGCACCGACGGCCTGAACGCGATCATGACCGCCGAGTCGCCTCAGCAACTGATCGGCAAGCTGGCAGTGTCGCGGGTGATCTCCACCGCGATGCTGCAGCAGATGGCGGCCTACCGCGCCACCCGTGAAGAAGCCGCCAGAGCCGAGCAGGAATCGGCTAAGTCGGCGGCCGACAGCAAGAGGGCAGCCGAGCAGGCCGCCTCGGTGCGCGCCAACCTACAGTCCAAGCAGAGTCGGTTGCAGCTGCAGATCGGCATCGTGAAGTCGCAATACCTTGCCTTGAGCCCGCCCGAGCGCACCGCGCTGGCCGCGCCCGGACCTCCTCCGCCGCCGGCGGCACTGGCCGCCGCCACCGCACCCGCCCCCGACGCGCTAGCGCCCGGTTTAGGTCAGCCCGGTGGTCCCGGGTCTGGCTCCGGTCAGGGAGCGATCGCCGTTCAGGCCGCGCTGACGCGGGTCGGTGACCCTTACTCGTGGGGCGGCTCCTCGCCGGGTGGATTCGACTGTTCGGGCCTGGTGATGTGGGCGT
>NZ_JBYCLD010000272.1:0-6019 GCF_057473725.1 Mycobacterium sp. TH-M11
CTTGACGCTGTTTGAGTGCCGAATCCTTGGCCAGCACCGACTCGGCCAACTCCTGCTGGAAAGCCGCCATCCGGCTGCGCAGAGCCGCGTCCGACGCCCCCAGGATACGGACCGCGAGCAGGCCGGCATTGCGGGCGCCGCCGATCGACACCGTCGCCACCGGAACCCCGGCCGGCATCTGCACAATCGACAGCAGCGAATCCAGCCCGTCCAGCTTGGCCAGCGGTACCGGGACACCGATTACCGGCAGCGGCGTGGCCGAAGCCACCATGCCGGGCAGGTGGGCCGCGCCGCCGGCGCCGGCGATGATCACCTCGATGCCCCGGCCGGCAGCCTGCTGGGCGTAGTCGAGCATCCGCTGCGGGGTGCGATGCGCCGAATACACCCCGATCTCGTGAGCCACGTCGAACTCGGCCAGCGCATCGGCGGCGGCGGACATCACCGACCAGTCGCTGTCGCTGCCCATGATCACGCCGACGCGCGCAGACTCACTGGTCATTGGCGCCGCTCCTCCTCATCGCGCTCCGCGCTCTGCATCGTCGCCGCGGCATGTGGGTCCCATCCGTCCGTCCATTCCGCCGCTGACAACCAGTGTGCCGCGCGCTCGGCGCGTTCACGCAGGTTCGCCAACTCCGCAGCATCGCCGCCCACGAAGTTGATGTGGCCGATCTTGCGGCCCGGTCGTTCTTCCTTGCCGTAGAGGTGCACCCGGGCGTCGGGCATCCGCGCGAACAGGTGGTGCAGCCGCTCATCCATGGACATGTGCGGCATCCGCTCCGCGGCGCCCAGCACATTGGCCATCACGGTCAGCGGCGCAATCACGGCCGTATCGCCGAGGGGGTAGTCCAGCACCGCGCGCAAATGCTGCTCGAACTGGCTGGTCCGCGAGCCATCCATGGTCCAGTGCCCGGAATTGTGTGGGCGCATCGCCAGCTCGTTGACCAGCAGCTTCCCCTCGACGGTTTCGAACAGCTCGACAGCCAGCACGCCGACCACCCCAAGTTCGGCCGCCAGCCCGAGCGCCAGCTGCTGAGCCGCGGCGCCGACGTCCTCGGACAGGTCGGGGGCCGGCGCGATCACCGTCACGCAAATCCCGTCGCGCTGGACCGTCTGGACCACCGGCCAGGCCGCGCCCTGCCCGAACGGCGAACGCGCAACCAGAGCCGACAGCTCCCGACGCATCGCGACCCGCTCCTCGAGCAGCACCGGCACTCCGGAATCCCAGTATCGGCCGGCGATCTCGCGGGCCGCGGTCACATCGACAGCCATCCGAACCCCCCGCCCGTCGTAACCGCCGCGGCCCGCCTTGACCACTAGGGGGCCGTCGACCAGCCGCGCGAAGGCATTCACGTCATCGATGGTGTCGGCCACCGCGAATCGCGGCATCGGCGCACCGAAGGCCTGCAGGCGCCGGCGCATGACGATCTTGTCCTGCGCGTGGACCAATGCCTGCGGCGGCGGCACCACGTTCACGCCCTCGGCGACCAGCTTTTCCAGCAGCTCAGAAGGCACATGCTCGTGGTCGAAGGTGAGCGCGGTCGCGCCCTCGGCGACGCGCCGCAGAGCGTCGAGGTCGGTGTGCGAGCCGATAATCACGTCGGGACTGACCTGGGCGGCCGGATCATCGTCGGATTCGGCCAGCACCCGCAGGCTCTGACCCAGCGCTATCGCCGCCTGATGGGTCATCCGGGCGAGCTGGCCGCCGCCGACCATGGCTACCTTGGGCGCAGCGTTAGGGGTATTCGGCACGGCAATCATGGTGTCATGGCCACCGGCCGGATCGTGTGACGCAGTCACAGAGCTCCCTTAACAAGTAATACGTACACTGCGACATTGTGTCCTTCGCCGATGCCACGATCGCCCGATTGCCGGGGCCGGTCCGCCCTTACGCCGAGCGCCATCACGAGCTGATCAAGTTCGCGATCGTCGGCGCGACGACGTTCGTCATCGACTCGGCGATTTTTTACACGCTCAAGCTGACCATCCTGGAGCCCAAGCCGGTGACCGCGAAGGTCATCGCCGGCATCGTCGCGGTCATCGCGTCCTACATCTTGAACCGTGAATGGAGCTTCCGGGACCGCGGCGGCCGCGAGCGTCACCACGAGGCCCTGCTGTTCTTCGCATTCAGCGGCGTCGGAGTGCTGCTGAGCATGGCGCCGCTGTGGGTCTCGAGCTACGTCCTGGACTTCCGCGTTCCCGCGGTGTCGTTGACCGCGGAGAACATCGCCGACTTCATCTCGGCCTACATCATCGGCAACCTGCTGCAGATGGCCTTCCGGTTCTGGGCGTTCCGCCGCTGGGTGTTTCCGGACGAGTCCGCCCGCAGCGGAGACACAGCGCTGGAGTCGCTCACCGCGGGCGGTATCGCCGAGATTTTCGAAAACGTCGAGGAGACCGGCAACGTCACGCTGATGCGGGCGTGGCGCACGCGCCGCAGCCGGATGACTCAGCTCGGCGATTCGTCGGAGCCCAGGGTGTCGAAAACTTCGTGATACAGCAGCGCGTGGACCTGCTCCACGCGCGGAATGTCGTGAAATTCCAGTGGATCCTGTGATGCCGACTCGACGACCAGCGTTCCGGTGCGCAGTATCCGATCGATCAACCGGTGGCGAAACTCCACGCTGTTGATCCGGGCCAATGGAATGTCGATGCCGCTGCGGCTCAGCACCCCGTGCCGGTACATCACCCGACGGTCGGTGATGACGAAATGTGTTGTGAGCCAACCCAAGAACGGCCACAGGGTCAGCCAGCCGATCAACGCCAGCCAACTGGCGCCGATTACCCAGAAGATCACCTGTTTGGTGTTGTGGTCCCAGGCCGTACCGCTGGTCACCGCGCAACCGAACGACGCCGCCGCGCTGGCCAGAACCAGAACAACGACCGGCCACAGCAGCCGCTTCCAATGCGGATGGCGGTGCAGCACCACCTGCTCGTCGCCTGCCAGCACGTTGTCGGGGTAGCTCACGCTGGCACTTTAAACGCTACCGTCGGCACGCGCGTGCGTGTCTGCACACAAACACGCCGTTGGAGGCGGCATTCTGCGCACGTTCGCGCGCTCGCAAACCTTAACCGCCGGGCCGCAGGTGCGTGATGTCGCCGGCAGATATCGCCACCGTCTCTGCGCCGGTGTCGACGCACAGGCGTCCGGTCTCGTCGACATACCGCGCCATCCCGACCACCTCTCGGCCGCCGGGCATGCTGGCCCGTACCCGGGAATTCAGCGTCAGGCTGTGGTGCTGGTAGTCGGCAATCAGCGCCGCATCGGCGCCACCGGCAGTGCGCCAAGCGTCAACGCGGCGCGCCAATTCACGAAGAATCCTGCGCGCCAGAACAGTTCGATCGGTCGTCGACGCACCCAGCATCAGCAGCGAGGTGGCGCGCGGATCCGGCGCTTGCTCCGCGGTCAGCGCCACGTTGAGCCCGACCCCGACTACGATCGTCGGCGCCGGCGCGGCCACCTCGGCCAGGATGCCGGCCAGCTTGCCGCCGTCCACCAGCACGTCATTCGGCCACTTCAGGCCGGCCACTACACCGATGGTCGCCAACGCGTCGACGACGGCGATGCCGGTGGCCAACGGCAGCCAACCCCAGCCCCCGCGGGGCACCGACCCGCCGGCCACCCCCGCCGACAGCGCCACTTGGGTACGCGGCGGCGCCGACCATTGCCGGCCGTGGCGCCCCCGACCGGCGCTCTGGTATTCCGCCAGCAGCACCGACCCGTCGATCTCGGCACCGCCCTGGGCTCGCGCGAGCAGATCGGCGTTGGTGGAACCGGTGTCGTCGACCACCTCGAGTTCGCGCCACGGCAAGCCCGGTCCGACCAGTCCGTCACGCAAGGCCGTCGCATCCAGCGGCGCCAGTGAGGCTTCGGCTGGCACGATGCCGCCCTCCCTGCCATCGAGTGTGAACTCAGGGCTTCCACTGTGCGCCTACGGCGGGACTTTCGCAAAGACCCCATCCCAGACGCACGCTCGGCATGCCGCAGACGCGTCGTGCGGGGTGCGGGACACAATTTAAGGGACCGCTAAGATCTTCACCATGACGAGCACTTCGCAGACTCACGTCGAGACGCAAGCTGAGCACGCCATCGACATCCACACCACCGCGGGCAAGCTCGCCGAACTGCGCAAGCGCAGCGAGGAGGCGCTGCACCCGGTCGGCGAAGCCGCCGTGGAAAGGGTGCACGAGAAGGGCAAACTGACTGCGCGCGAACGTATTTACGCCCTGCTCGACGAGGGATCGTTCGTCGAACTCGACGCGCTGGCCCGCCACCGCAGCACCAACTTCGGGCTGGACAAGAACCGTCCGCTCGGTGACGGTGTCGTCACCGGCTACGGCACCATCGACGGCCGCGATGTCTGCATCTTCAGCCAGGACGCCACGGTGTTCGGCGGCAGCCTCGGCGAGGTCTACGGCGAGAAGATCGTCAAGGTCCAGGAACTGGCCATCAAGACCGGTCGGCCGCTGATCGGCATCAACGACGGCGCCGGCGCGCGGATTCAGGAAGGTGTCGTCTCGCTCGGCCTCTACAGCCGGATTTTTCGCAACAACATCTTGGCCTCCGGCGTCATCCCGCAGATCTCGCTGATCATGGGCGCCGCGGCCGGCGGTCACGTCTACTCCCCCGCGCTGACCGACTTCATCGTGATGGTCGACCAGACCAGCCAGATGTTCATCACCGGACCGGACGTGATCAAGACCGTCACCGGCGAAGACGTCACGATGGAGGAACTGGGCGGCGCCCACACCCACATGGCCCGCTCCGGCACCGCGCACTACGTCGCCTCCGGCGAGCAGGACGCCTTCGACTACGTCCGCGACCTGCTCAGCTACCTGCCGCCCAACAACTTCACCGACCCGCCGCACTACCCGGTGCCGGTCCCCGAGGGCGCCATTGAAGATCACCTCAACGAGGAAGATCTCGAGCTGGACACGCTGATCCCCGATTCGGCCAACCAGCCCTACGACATGCACGAGGTGATCACCCGCATCCTCGACGATGACGAGTTTCTCGAGGTGCAGGCCGGTTACGCGCAGAACATCGTGGTCGGCTTCGGCCGCATCGAGGGCCGGCCGGTCGGGATCGTGGCCAATCAGCCCACCCAGTTCGCCGGCTGCCTGGACATCAACGCCTCGGAGAAGGCCGCCCGCTTCGTGCGGACCTGCGACTGCTTCAACATCCCGATCGTGATGCTCGTCGACGTGCCGGGCTTCCTGCCGGGCACCGGCCAGGAGTACAACGGCATCATCCGGCGCGGCGCCAAGCTGCTGTACGCCTACGGCGAGGCCACCGTTCCCAAGATCACCGTCATCACCCGCAAGGCCTACGGCGGCGCGTACTGCGTGATGGGGTCCAAGGACATGGGGTGCGACGTCAATATCGCCTGGCCAACCGCGCAGATCGCGGTGATGGGCGCCTCCGGTGCGGTCGGGTTCGTCTACCGCCAGCAGCTCAAGGAGGCCGCCAAAAACGGCGAAGACGTCGATGCGCTCCGCTTACAGCTGCAGCAGGAGTACGAGGACACGCTGGTCAACCCCTACATCGCCGCCGAGCGGGGTTATGTCGACGCGGTCATTCCGCCGTCGCACACCCGCGGCTACATCGGTACCGCTCTGCGGCTGCTGGAGCGCAAGATCGCCCAGGTGCCACCGAAGAAGCATGGGAACATTCCCCTGTGAGCGGCGACGAGAACACCGTGAGGCGAACGAGCGGAGCGACGGGAGTGAGGCGAACAATTGAGCCCAGTGTCTGACGACAACGCGACGCCGGTGGCCGACCAGCCGCACATCCAGGTGCTCAAGGGCAAACCGACCGACGATGAGTTGGCCGCGCTGATCACCGTGCTAGCCGGGGCCTCTGATGGCGGCGGCGGTCAGGGCGAACCGGAATTCTCCCGGTGGGGTCTGCCCGTCGACAAGCTTCGGTACGCGGTGCACAGCTGGCAGCGACTGACGCTGGTGCAGCGGACGCATATGCGGGGGCGATGACCAGATTCGTCCTGGGATCGGCCTCTGAGGG
>NZ_JBYCLD010000273.1:0-12945 GCF_057473725.1 Mycobacterium sp. TH-M11
CGGCTCTACCTGATCGAGACCGCGGAGAAGAGCATGCACTGGATGCGGTTGACCGCGCACGGTCGACCGGGCCACGGCTCGATGGTCCATGACCACAACGCAGTAACCACGCTCGCCGAGGCGGTCGCGAGGCTGGGGCGTCACGTCTTTCCGGTGGTGGCGACCGACAGCGTCGTCCAATTCCTGACCGCGGTCGGCGAAGAGACCGGGTTGACCTTCGACACCGATTCGCCCGACCTGGACGGGGCCGTTGAAAAACTCGGGCCAATCGCGCGGATCGTGAAGGCCACGCTGCGCGACACCGCCAATCCGACCATGCTCAAGGCTGGGTACAAGACGAACGTGGTGCCCGCCACCGCCGAAGCGATCGTGGATTGCCGGGTGCTGCCCGGCCGTCTCGCGGCATTCGAGGCCGAGGTCGACGAGTTGATCGGGCCCGACGTGACGCGCGAATGGGTGACCAGCCTCCCGTCGTATGAGACGACATTCGACGGTGACCTGGTCGATGCCATGAACGCGGCGCTGCTGGCCGTCGACCCCGACGCCCGGACCGTGCCGTACATGCTTTCCGGTGGAACCGACGCGAAAGCTTTCGAACGCTTGGGGATTCGCTGCTTCGGATTTGCGCCGTTGCGGCTGCCGCCCGACCTGGATTTCGCGGCCTTGTTCCACGGCATCGACGAACGGGTACCCGTTGACGCGTTGAAGTTCGGCACCGAGGTGCTCGCACACTTTCTGATGCACTGCTAGCCGATAACTCGAGAGGGGACTCCAATTATGACCACATCACCCGATCCGTACGCCGCACTGCCCAAGTTGCCGACCTTTGCGCTGGAGTCGGCGTCGTTCGTCGATGGGCAGGCTCTGGCGAAACCGCAAGTCAGCGGCATCATGGGCGCTGGCGGCGAGGATGTCAGCCCGCAGCTGTCCTGGTCCGGATTTCCCTCCGGCACAAAGAGTTTCGCGGTGACCGTCTTTGATCCGGATGCGCCGACGGCGTCGGGCTTCTGGCACTGGGCGGTGGCCGACCTGCCTGCATCGGTCCACGAACTGCCCGCCGGCGCCGGGGACGGCAGTAACCTGCCCGGCGATGCGCTGACGCTCGTCAACGACGCCGGCCAGCGTCGCTACATCGGCGCTGCGCCGCCGGCGGGCCACGGCCCGCACCGGTACTACGTCGCGGTGCACGCGGTCGACGTCGACAAGCTCGACCTGCCCGAGGATGCCAGCCCGGCGTATCTGGGCTTCAATCTCTTTCAGCACGCGATTGCGCGCGCGGTGATCCACGCGACTTACGAGCAGAAATAACCCGATTAGCGGGCTGCGGACCCCACGGCGTCGCTCAACGACCCAAAGCCGCCTTCCCGCAGCCGGAAAGCCAGGCCGTCGTGAATGTGCTTGGCCCACAGGCCTCCGCCGTAGATGAAGCCGGTATAGCCCTGCAGCAGTGACGCTCCCGCGGTGATCCGGTCCCAGGCGTCGTCGACGGTCTCGATGCCGCCGACGCTGATCAGCGTCTGCCGGTCACCGACCCGGCCGTAGAGCCGCCGGAGCACCTCGCCGGCGCGGGCGCGCAGCGGTGGCCCGGAGATGCCGCCGCTGCCGAGTTGCTCGACGCCCGGCGTGTGCAGGCCCTCGCGCGACACCGTGGTATTGGTCGCGACGATCCCGGCCAGGCCGAGTTCGATTGCCAGGTCGGCGATGTCGTCGATGTCGGTGTCGGCCAGATCGGGGGCGATCTTCACCAGCACCGGTGTCGATGTCTCGGCTAGCACGGCAGACAAGATCGCGCGCAGCGATTCGACGGTCTGCAAGTCGCGCAGTCCCGGGGTATTCGGTGAGCTCACGTTGACCACCAGATACGCGGCGTGCGGTCCGACCAGTCGCGCGCTGGCGCGATAGTCCTGCGCGGCATCCTGGGCTGCGGTGGTCTTGGTTTTGCCGATGTTGACACCGATCGGCACGTCGGACCGGTGGCTGGTCAACCTGGCGGCCAGTGCGGCAGCGCCGTGGTTGTTGAAGCCCATCCTGTTGAGCAACGCGCGGTCGTCGGGCAGCCGAAACAGCCTGGGCTGCGGATTGCCCGGCTGCGCGTGGGCGGTCACGGTGCCAACTTCGGCGTAGCCGAAACCCAGTGCGCCCCAGGCGTTGAGGCCGGCACCGTCTTTGTCGAAGCCGGCGGCAAGGCCCAGCGGGCCGGGAAAGCGGACGCCGAACACCGTGCTGGCCAGCAGCGGGTCGGTCGGCGCCAGCCGACGGCTCAGTTGACGCCGGATCGGGGTGGCGGCGGTGGCGCCGCGCAGTCCGGCGAACGCGATGCGATGGACACGTTCTGCGGGAACGAGGAACAGTAAGCGGCGCAGCGCTGCGTAGGCCGGCGCAGTCTCGGGGGGCACTGTCACAGGTCCGGCTGGCCGGTCACGGTCTCCATACGGGATTTCTTGCGGCGCAACAAGACTCGTCTGCTCCCGTCGGTATAGAGCCGAACCCGGGTCAGTTCCCAGCCGCGGTATTCCGCTTCGATGGACAGCCGGGTCGACGCGCTTACCCGGGTGATCTCCGGGGGCAGGCGCAACGGGGCCCACTCGTATTCGTCGGACAGGTCGGTCGTCCACTCCACCGGCATCCTGGCCTGCCGCGCCGCCGTCAATGCGCGCCCGTCGCCGCATGCTCGATCACCTGGACGCCATCGCCTGCGCCCGAGACCACAAAAAGTGTGCCCGCGGCATCGTCGAAGGCCAGCGCGTTGGGTTGCCGCACGGATGGGTACCGTACCTTCTCCAGTGGGATTCCGGTTGACAGATCGTAACCAACGACAGTATTCGCCGAGGTCTGCGACACCCAAGCCAGCCCGCGCGATCCGACGACGCCGTAGGGCGAGTCCGCGATCGGGTACGCCTGACGCAGGATCAGCGGGTCGACCCCGAACACCAGCAACTGGCCGCCCCGGGTGTCGGTGACCAGCAGCCGGCCCGCCGGATCGGCCACCATCGTGGTGGCCCCCTGACCGGCGCGCAGCGACTGCCCGATGCGCCCGTCGGCTCCTACCGTGACGATCGACGTCTGTCCTCGATCCAGGACGGCGACGGTACTGCCCTGAACGGCGAGTGAATCAACGTGTGCATGCACCTGCGTCCGATTGGTCTCGGCCGCTCCGGGCACATGGGAGTACAGCGCGCCGTCAGCGGTGCCCAGCACCACGGTGCCGTCGGCGCGCCGGGTGATGGCGGTGAAGTCCACGTGCTCGGCGCCGCCGAGGCTGACCCGCGTGGCATGTCCGGCGGCCAGGTCGACCAGGAAATATCCGCCGCGGGTGGACAGATAGCCGGTACCGGCGTTGTCGCCGGTCAGTCCGGTCGCCGGGCCGGGTAGCGAGATCACCCGCGGCGAGCCCTGCTCAATGCCCAGCAAAGACAGTGTCGACGGCGCGGCGGCGTCGGGCCCCGGGGCGACGGTCACCAGCTGCCCGGTCCGGCCGTCGAACACCGCGCTCTGCGCTCGCGCGTCCAGGGGGTGGACCACCCCCGCGGGAACCCGCGTTACCGGGGGAGACGGTGCTGCTTGGGCGGGCGCGATCCGGGCGGGGAGTTCGTCGAAGGCCTTCTTCGAGCAGGCAGGGGTAAGGAGGAGGGAAAGCAGCAGGCCAACGGCGGCTATCCGACGCATCCGTGCATCGCTTTTGCGGTTTGCTGGCACAAGCTGACTCTCCGGTGTTCGGGGGCGCACATGCGGGACAGGGTGGTCCGCCGGCAGTTCGATCCTAGAGATTGTTGGTCGACCCACTCCGGGTCTGTCGGCCAGGATCGATGAATCGGCGAGGTATGGTCGCGGTATGAGCATTGCCGCAGATGGTCAATTCTCAGACGGCGACTTTGTTATCGAGGACATGTGGCTGGGGGTCTTCCCCGCCAAAATCCTGGCCAGCGGCTTCGGGCAGGTCGGTGACGGCCGGAGCTTTGCGTTTTGCATCGAGGGCAAGACGTTGCTGGTTGAGGTGTATCGGCCACGGATCAAAGGTCCGGTGCCGCAGCCCGAAGACGTTGTCGCCACGGCGCGGCGCAATGTGGTCGACGTCGACATCTCCGACGAGCGCAGCCTGGGCGCCGCCGTCCGGGATGCTGTCGCGCTCGCCGAAGCGTCCAACTGAGACCCGCAAGACTCTTTGACTTAACCCGGTACGGTCGTCGTCGTGCATACGGTGCAGGCGATGTCATGGTTGCAGGTTGTCGTGTTGGCAATCGTTCAGGGCCTCACCGAGTTCCTCCCGGTCTCATCCTCGGGCCACCTGGCGATCGTGTCCCGGGTCTTTTTCGCCGGGGATGCCGGTGCCTCGTTCACCGCGGTGACCCAATTAGGCACCGAGGCAGCGGTTTTGGTGTACTTCGCCCGCGACATAGCGCGGATCGTCGTGGCGTGGTTCACCGGGCTGGCGAACCCGGCCCATCGCGGGGTCGATTACCGCCTGGGTTGGCATGTCATCATCGGCACGATCCCGATCTGCGTGCTCGGGCTGTTCTTCAAGGACGAGATCCGCTCGGGCGTGCGCAACCTGTGGGTGATCGCAACGGCGCTGGTGGCTTTTTCCACGGTGATCGCCCTGGCCGAGCGACTGGGGCGGCAGAGCCGCAACGTCGAACAATTGACGTGGCGCGACGCGCTCGCCGTGGGTGTCGCTCAGACGCTGGCGCTGGTGCCCGGGGTGTCCCGGTCCGGGTCAACGATCAGCGCCGGCCTGTTCCTCGGCCTGGAGCGCGAATTGGCCGCCCGGTTCGGCTTCCTGCTCGCGATTCCGGCGGTCTTCGCGTCAGGGTTGTTCTCGATACCCGACGCGTTCCACCCGGTGTTGGAGGGCATGAGCGCGACGGGACCGCAGCTGTTGGTGTCGATGGTGATCGCGTTCGTCGTCGGTTTGGCCGCGGTGGCGTGGTTCTTGCGATTCCTGTTGCGCCACAGCATGTATTGGTTTGTCGGCTACCGGGTGGTGGCCGGCGTCGGCGTGCTGATTCTGCTGTCCGCCGGTGTGGTGAGCGCGGTATGACCGCCGGCGACCGGACCGCGTGCCGCATGAGCGGCGCTATTGCTGAGGAGCGGCGCATATGACGGTCATCCTGCTGCGGCACGGCCGATCCACCGCCAACACGGCCCACACGCTGGCCGGGCGGTCCGAAGGTGTTGAGCTCGACGACAAAGGCAGCCAGCAGGCTGCCGATTTGGTCGACCGGTTGGGCGCGCTGCCGATCCGCGCGGTGGTGAGTTCGCCGCTGGTGCGGTGCCGGCAGACCGTCGCGCCGCTGGCTGCCGCGCTCGGTGTCGAGGTGAGTATCGAGGATCGGCTCGCCGAAGTCGACTACGGCGAGTGGACGGGCCGCAAACTCGGCGACCTGGTCTCCGAGCCCCTGTGGGCGGTAGTCCAGGCGCATCCCAGCGCGGCGGTTTTTCCGGGCGGCGAGGGGTTGGCCCAGGTGCAGACGCGTGCCGTCGCCGCGGTGCGCGGGCACGACACGCAATTGGCCGAGCAACACGGCGGCGACGTGCTGTGGCTGGCCTGCACGCACGGCGATGTCATCAAATCCGTGGTCGCCGACGCGCTCGGTGTGCATCTGGACGGCTTCCAGCGGATTTCGGTCGACCCGGCGTCGGTGAGTGTGATCCGCTACACGCGGCTGCGCCCGTTTGTGCTGCACTCCAACCACACCGGGGTGAGCCTGACGACGTCGCTGACACCGTCTGCGGCGCCGGATGGCGACCCACCCGTCGACGAGGCGGTGGTCGGCGGGTCGACGGACTGAACCCTAGACCCACGCCTGGATTTACTACGCCGCTGCATCAGCCGGTATTTTGGAAGTGTCATGTCTCGTGCGATCCACGTATTCCGCTCACCCGACCGATTCGTCGCCGGGACCGTTGGGCAGCCCGGAAACCGCACCTTCTACCTGCAGGCCGTGCACGACGCCCGGGTGGTGTCGGTGGTGCTGGAAAAGCAGCAAGTAGCGGTGCTCGCCGAACGGATCGACGCGCTGCTGGTTGAAGTCAACCGTCGCTTCGGCACGCCGGTTCCGCCCGAGAGTGACACGGTGGAAGACCTCAGCCCGCTGGTGACTCCCGTCGACGCGGAATTCCGGGTCGGCACGATGGGATTGGGCTGGGACTCTGAAGCCCAGACCGTGGTCGTCGAACTACTCGCCGTCACCGACACCGAGTTCGACGCGTCCGTCGTTCTCGACGACACCGACGAGGGGCCCGACGCCGTGCGGGTGTTCCTGACTCCGCAGTCGGCCCGCGAGTTCGCCACCCGGTCCAACGCCGTGATCTCCGCCGGCCGCCCGCCGTGCCCGATATGCGACGAGCCGCTGGACGCGGACGGCCACATCTGCGCACGAACGAACGGCTACCGGCGCAGTGCGCTGCTCGGGCCGGACGATGACGCGCAGGCCTGACGATCGCGAGGTCCTGCGCACCGGTGAGTTGACGGTCCTGGGCCGCATCCGCGCCGCGAGCAATGCCACGTTTCTGTGCGAGGCGACGCTGGACGGCCACACCGTGCACTGCGTCTACAAGCCGATCTCCGGCGAGCAGCCGCTGTGGGATTTCCCCGACGGCACCCTGGCCGGCCGCGAACTGTCCGCCTACCTGGTGTCGGCTCATCTGGGCTGGAATATCGTGCCCTACACCATTATTCGACACGGTCCGGCCGGCCCGGGGATGTTGCAGCTCTGGGTCGACCAGCCCGGTGACACACCCGACTCGGAGCCTGGGCCCGAGCTCGATCTGGTCGACCTGGTGCCGGCCGACCGCTGCCCGCGCGGCTACCTGCCGGTGTTGCGCGCCTACGACTACGCCGGCGACCCGGTCGAGCTGGTCCACGCCGACGACGTCCGGCTGTGGCGGATGGCGGTGTTCGACGTGCTGGTCAACAACGCCGACCGCAAGGGCGGTCACGTGCTGCGCGGCCGCGGCGGGGAGGTGTACGGCGTCGACCACGGGGTGAGCCTGCACGTCGAGGACAAGCTCCGCACCGTGCTGTGGGGATGGGCCGGCAAGAAAATCGACGACAAGACATTGGAGGCGGTGTCGTGTCTGGTCGACGGGCTGGCCGACTCGCTCGGGGATGCGCTGTGCGAGCACCTGACCAGCGCGGAGGTCGCCGCGCTGCGGCTGCGGGCCCGTGTGCTGCTCGCGCACCCGGTGATGCCCGGCCCGGACCGGCACCGCCCGATTCCCTGGCCGGCGTTCTAGCCGATGTCCCGCTCGTTGTCGCTGGCACTCGAGGCGCCCGTCGCGGTCGGCGAAATCCTGGCGGCGTTCGCTGACGAGGGCTACTGGCAGGCCAGGCTGGCTGCCTTCGACGGTGGCACCGCGACCCTCGATGGGCTGACCGTCGAGCCGGGCGGACGCGTGACGGCGGCCTTGACGGTCAGCCTCTTCGCGAGTCGGCTGCCCAGGGTGGTCACCGCTTTGGTTCCCGGCGAGTTCGAGATGGTGCGCACCGAAACCTGGCGTCCGGTCGGTGACGGCGCGGCGCGCGGCGCGATCACGGTGAAGGTGCCCGGGGCGCCGGTGTCCGCGGTCGGGACGGTGTCGTTGCTGCCGGTGGAACACGGTGCACGGCTGGAGTTCAGCACCACCGTGCGGGTGAACATCCCCCTGCTGGGTGGTCAGGTGGAGCACTTCATCGTCAGCCGGCTCGGCGACGAGATCAGCGCGGTGCAACGCTTCACCAACACCTGGATCGTGACGAACCGCTGAGGCGGTCAGCGATACTGGACCGGTGAACCCCGAGCCCCTCAGCGACGCGGCACTGGCCGCCGATCTCGCCGAAGAGGCGGGCAAGCTGTTGCTGACCGTCCGTGAGCGGGTCGGATTCAACCACCCGTGGCTGCTCGGCGACGAGGGGGACAGCCAAGCCAACGCGTTGCTGCTCAAGCGACTACGTGCCGAGCGCCCGGGTGACGCGGTGCTCAGCGAAGAAGCCCACGACGATTTGAACCGGTTGCAGTGCGATCGGGTCTGGATCGTCGACCCGCTGGACGGGACACGCGAATTCTCCTGGGCGGGCCGTGCCGACTGGGCCGTGCACGTCGCGCTGTGGCAGCGCCACGGCGGGCCCAACGGGGCCATCACCGACGCCGCGGTCGCCTTACCCGCGATGGGGGAATTGCATCGCAGTGACGTCGTAACCGCGCCCACCGCAACGCTGTCCGGACCGATCCGGATTACGGCCAGCTCTCACCGTCCGCCGGCGGTGCTCTACCACCTGGCCCGTCAGCTCGACGTGGAATTCGTCCCGATCGGCTCGGCCGGCGCTAAAGCGATGGCGGTGGTGCGCGGTGACGCCGATGCCTACATTCACGCCGGCGGGCAGTGGGAGTGGGATTCGGCCGCCCCGGCGGGCGTGATTCTGGCCGCGGGCATGCACGCTTCGCGCCTGGACGGATCCGAGATGATCTACAACCGGCCCGACCCCTATCTGCCCGACTTCCTGATGTGTCGCACCGAGCTTGCGGACCTGCTACTGGGTGCCATCCGGTTGGCGAGCTGATTGACGCTTTAAAGTCGACGGTATGCAGTCCTGGCCCTCGGCACCCGTACCAGCGCTGCCGGGACGCGGCCCGGAGTTGCGGCTCTACGACAGCGCCGATCGCCAAGTGCGCCCGGTGGCGGCCGGTCCGACGGCCACCATGTACGTCTGCGGCATCACGCCCTATGACGCCACCCATCTCGGCCACGCCGCGACGTATCTGGCGTTTGACCTGATCCACCGGATCTGGCGTGACCTCGGTCACGACGTCCACTACGTGCAGAACGTCACCGACGTCGATGACCCCTTGTTCGAACGGGCCGGGCGCGACGGCATCGACTGGCGCGAGCTGGCGGCCCGCGAGGTCGCTTTGTACCGCGAGGATATGACCGCGTTGCGGGTGCTGCCACCGCGCGAATACGTCGCGGCCACCGACACGGTGGCCGAGGTCGTCGAGCTGGTGGAGAAGATGCTGGCCTCCGGGGCTGCCTACGTCGTAGAGGACGCGGAATTTCCCGACGTCTACTTCCGCGCGGATGCCACCGTGCAGTTCGGGTACGAGGCCGGCTACGACCGCGACACCATGCTCACGCTGTTCGCCGAACGCGGCGGCGATCCGGACCGGGCGGGCAAAACCGATCGACTGGATGCGCTGCTGTGGCGGGCTGCTCGGCCCGGCGAGCCCAACTGGCCGTCACCGTTCGGGGCCGGTCGCCCCGGCTGGCATGTCGAATGTGCGGCGATCGCGCTCAGTCGTATCGGTGCCGGTCTTGACATTCAAGGCGGCGGCAGCGACCTGATGTTTCCGCATCACGAGTTCACCGCCGCGCATGCCGAATCCGTCAGCGGCGAAAGGCGATTCGCCGGCCACTACGTCCACGCGGGCATGATCGGCTGGGACGGCCACAAAATGTCCAAGAGCCGCGGCAACTTGGTGCTGGTGTCCGGACTGCGTGCGCAGGGCGTCGAGCCAGCCGTCATCCGGTTGGGCCTGTTGGCCGGGCACTACCGCGCCGACCGCGAATGGACCTCGCAGGTGCTCGACGACGCAAAGGTAAGGCTGCAGCGCTGGCGGGCCGCGGCGGCGCTACCCGCCGGCCCGGACGCGGCCGACCTGATCGCGCGGGTTCGCCAGTATCTCGCCGACGACCTCGACACGCCCAAAGCGCTTGCCGCACTGGACGGTTGGACTACCGATGCGTTGGAGTACGGCGGCCACGACGCCGAGGCGCCGTCGGCGGTGGCCGCGTTGACCGATGCGTTGCTCGGCCTGGAATTGTCCTCTGTGCGGCAGTAGCGGGTAGGTTTCGGCCATGACGTCAGTGAACTCGCAAGTCGTATTCATCACCGGTGGAGCCCACGGGATCGGGGCCGAGGTGGCCCGCCGCCTGCATGCCAAGGGCGCCAAGCTGGTGCTGACCGACCTGGACGCGACCGCGCTGTCCGCCATCGCCGCCGAGCTCGGCGACGAGCGCGTGCTGACCGTGGTCGCTGACGTCTGCAACCTGGCCGCGATGGAGTCGGCCGCCGAACAAGCCGTCGAGAAGTTCGGCGGTATCGACGTCGTGGTCGCCAACGCCGGCATCGCCAGTTACGGATCGCTTTTGCAGGTCGATCCCCAAGCGTTCAAGCGGGTCATCGACGTCAACCTGACCGGGGTATTTCACACCGTGCGGGCCACGCTGCCCGCGGTGATCGCGACCAAGGGTTATGTGCTGGTCGTATCGTCGTTGGCGGCGTTCGCCGCCTCCCCGGGGCTGACGCCCTACAACGCGTCGAAGGCGGGCGTCGAGCATCTCGCCAGCGCATTGCGGCTCGAGGTCGCCGGCCATGGCGTCACCGTCGGCTCGGCGCATATGTCCTGGATCGACACCCCGCTGGTTCGCGACACCAAGGCCGACCTGCCGTCGTTCACCGAGTTGCTGTCCAAGCTGCCGTGGCCGCTGAACAAGACCACCTCGGTGGACGACTGCGCGGCAGCCTTCGTCGAGGGCATCGAGCAGCGCAAGCGCCGGGTGTACTGCCCGGGTTGGGTGGGGTACTTCCGCTGGTTGAAGCCGTTGCTGTCGACGCCGGTCGGCGAGAAGCCGGTCGCCAAGATCGCGGCGGAGCTGCTGCCCCGGATGGACGAGGAAGTCAAGGCGCTCGGCCGGTCCACCAGCGCCTACAACACCACGCTCGGCAAGGGCGACTAAGCGCGGTCGCTGCACAGCGCCCGAGCGTGCGTGTCTGTACGCGACACGCCGAAGTTGCCCGGCATTGTGCGCACGGTCGCGCAGTGATCGGCAGGAGCGGCTAACGCCCGAAACCCGGTCGGCGGCGGCGTAGATAGCGTTCGAACTCAGCGGCCAAGGCGTCGCCGTCGATCTTGCCCAGCACTTCGGTCATGTCGACTTCGGCGTCGCCGCGCTCCTCCAGGGACTGCACGTATTCGGCGATCTCCTCGTCGTCGGCGGTCATCTCGGTGACCGCCTGCTCCCACTCCTCGGCCTGGGCCGGCAGGTCGGCCAGCGGCACCTCGATGTCGAGCACTTCTTCGACCCGGCGCAGCAGTGCGACGGTGGCCTTGGGGTTGGGCGGCTGCGACACATAGTGCGGGACCGCTGCCCAGAACGTGACGGCCGGGATTCCGGCCATCACGCACGCGTCCTGAAATACCCCGGCGATGCCGGTCGGCCCCTCGTACCGGGTCTCCTGCAGACCGAAGCGGCGCGCCGACTCGGGGGAGTACGCCGCCCCGGAAACGGGCACCGGCCGGGTGTGCGGGGTGTCGGCGAGCAGCGCCCCCAAGATCACCACGGTGTCGACGTTCAGCTTGTCGGCGACCGCCAGCAACTCGGCGCAGAACGTGCGCCACCGCATGTTGGGCTCGACCCCGTGCATCAGCACGATGTCGCGCTCGGCGCCCGGTGGGCGGCAGTGCGAAATCCGCATCGACGGCCATACCAATTCCCGCGTCACGCCGTCGACCTGGCGAATGACGGGGCGGTTCACCTGATAGTCGTAGTAGGCCTCGTCGTCGATCTCGACGATCGGGTCGGCTTCCCAGATGGCGTCCAAGTGTCCGAGCGCATCGCTGGCTGCGTCGCCCGCGTCATTCCAGCCCTCGAAAGCAGCCACGATGATCGTGTTGTGCAGTTCGGGGAAAGAGGAGCTGACATCCGGCGAGGTCACGCAATCAGGGTACGGCGTGATCAAGCTCGCGGCGCCCAGAGCAGCGGCTGTTTTGCATAGCCGGAACATTCTTGTTTCGATGGTCTCGACAACCGGCGCCGACGGGGTGGTGACGAAATACGTTCGGCGGCACACTTGTTAACCTGATAACTACGGTATTGCCGACAAGGTCCGCGAGCCGGCGATCACGGGCACTGCGATCGCCGCGCGGGTCGGGTCGAGCTGGGCGTCCAGACCTCGGGTGGCGACGTAGACTTTTCACCGTCGAGAGGCGTTGCAACGGTTCTCCGGCCTCTGCCGGTTACCGCCACGCTCGGCAGAGTCAAGGACGCCTTCCGCTATGGAAGGAATGCATGCGTGAGCGCCCCTGATCCGAAGGTCTTCGAACCGAATATCCGCCCCGACTGCACCGACGAACTGACCGCTGCCCTGCGCCGGCGAATCATGGTGATCGACGGCGCGATGGGCACGGCGATCCAGCGCGACCGGCCGGACGAGGCGGGCTACCGCGGCGAGCGGTTCAAGGATTGGCCGAGCGACCTGGTGGGCAACAACGACCTGCTTACCCTGACGCAGCCGCACATCATCGAGGGGATCCACCGCGAGTACCTCGAGGCGGGCGCCGACATCCTGGAGACCAACACGTTCAATGCGAACGCGGTCTCGCTCTCGGACTACGACATGTCGGACCTCAGCTACGAGCTGAACTACGCCGGCGCAGCCCTGGCCCGCAGGGCCGCGGACGAGTTCAGCACCCCCGACAAGCCCCGCTACGTCGCCGGGGCGCTGGGGCCGACGACGCGGACGGCGTCGATCTCGCCGGACGTCAACGACCCCGGGGCCCGCAATGTCTCCTACGACCAGCTTGTCGCTGCCTACCTCGAATCCGCCAACGGCCTGGTCGACGGCGGTGCCGACCTGCTCATCATCGAGACCATCTTCGACTCGCTGAACGCCAAGGCCGCGGTGTTCGCCGTCGAGACGCTGTTCGAGGACCGCGGACGCCGCTGGCCGTTGATCATCTCGGGCACCATCACCGATGCGTCGGGGCGGACATTGTCCGGTCAGGTCACCGAAGCGTTCTGGAACGCGATCCGGCACGCGAGACCCCTGGCGGTGGGCCTCAACTGCGCGCTGGGCGCGCCGGAGATGCGGCCCTACATCGCCGAGGTGTCGCGGATCGCGGACACCTTCGTCTCCTGCTACCCGAACGCCGGCCTGCCCAACGCGTTCGGCGAATACGACGAGTCCCC
>NZ_JBYCLD010000274.1:0-52576 GCF_057473725.1 Mycobacterium sp. TH-M11
CAACGGTCAGGACGTTGCGCCGAATGCGGCCAGCGCTGCGTCGTAGTTCGGCTCTTGCGCGATCTCCGGCACGAGTTCCTCGTAGGCGACGTTGCCGTCGGCCCCGATCACCACAACAGCCCTGGCAAGGAGGCCGGCGAAAGGGCCGTCGGCGATGGTGACGCCGTAGTCCCGGCCGAAGCTGTCGCGGAACGCCGAGGCGCTCTGCACGTTCTCGATGCCCTCCGCGCCACAGAAGCGGGCATGCGCGAACGGCAGGTCGTTGGACACGTTGACCACGGAGAGGCCGCCCGCGGCGGCACGCTCGTTGAAGGTGCGCACGCTGGTCGCGCAGACCGGAGTGTCCACGGAAGGAAAGATGTTCAGCAACACGGCTTTGCCCGCAAACTGCTGACTGTTCACCGCCCCCAAATCCGATCCGGTCAAGTTGAACGCAGGGGCCTTGGTACCGACGGACGGCAGCTCGCCGACGGTGCTGAAGGGGTTTCCGCGCAAAGTTATCTGTGCCATGGGACACAGTCTGCCAAGTTGCGCGCGCTGGCCGTGGGCCGGGGCGGGCTTGGTGTCGAAGCGAACGGGACTGGAAGACAGCCCGTTTCTCTTTATATGGTGTGACTGTGCCAGAGATGAATCGACGCAACGTCATGCTGACGTTCGGGATCGGCGCGCTTGCCGCCACGATCCCCACCCCGAAATCCCACGCCTACCCTTCGCAACCCGCGCCCGCGCCGCTGGCACCACCGCCCGGAGCGCAGACCGGCGGCTTCTTGTTCCACGACGAGTTCGACGGCCCGGCCGGCTCGGCACCGGACCCGTCGAAGTGGGCGGTGTCGTCTCGTCGCACGCCGATCAAGAATCCGAAAGGTTTCGATCGGCCCGAATTCTGGGGTCAGTACCGCAATAGCCGGGAAAACGTGTTCCTCGACGGCAATTCCAACCTCGTTCTGCGAGCCACCAAAGACGGCAATAAATACTTCGGTGGCCTGGTCAGCGGAAATTGGCGCGGCGGCATCGACACCACGTGGGAAGCCCGGATCAAACTCGATTGCCTCACCGCCGGCGCGTGGCCCGCCTGGTGGCTGTCCAACGACTTCCCCGGTCGCGAGGGCGAAGTCGATGTGCTCGAGTGGTACGGCAACGGTGAATGGCCCGCTGGAACCACCGTGCACGCCGACCCGTTCGGCACGGCGTTCGAGACCCACCCGATCGCGGTCGACGGCGGCTGGCACACCTGGCGCGTGACGTGGAATCAAAGCGGCTTTTACTTCTGGGAGGACTACGCCGACGGCAAGGAGCCCTACTTCAGCGTTCCCTCCACCGGCATCGAAGACCTCAACGACCCGATCCGTAAGTGGCCGTTCAACGACCCGGACTACAATTTTTTCCCGGTGCTGAATCTCGCCGTCGGCGGTTCGGGTGGTGGCGATCCCGCCACGGGCAGCTACCCGGCCGAGATGCTGGTGGACTGGGTCCGCGTTTTCTGACCTACGCGGGTTCAGCGTCGTGCCGGACGCACTTTGTACGTCGACGGCCACGAATGGCGAGTGTCGTCGCCGACCAGTGCGGTGCCCTTGCTGCCGACCTTGACGGCGTACGCCTCTTCGCCGGCGCCGACCTCTCGGTTGGCGTGTTCTTGCGCCAGGTAATACAACTCGTCGATAGTGGCCTCGTGGTAGGCGACGAACGTGGTTCTGCGTTCGATGTCGCCGGCCGCGGCGGTCATCCAGTCCGGCAGCACCCGGGTGGCCAGTGCGCCAAGGCCGAGCAGGGCGAATGGCACGACTCGAGAGCCGAGGTAGCACGCGGGCCCGTGGGCGTCGAGGATCGCTGGAATCGCCGATGACACTGTCATACCGGCGAACACCACGACCCAGATCATGGTCAGCCGGTTGGTGATCTGGCCGAAGACCTCGCTGTTGGCCACCGCCGGCGGCTGATTCGCCGCCGCGTACTCGTGCGGGAACGACCGGCCGAAGTGTCGGCCAGACACCACCGTCAGCAGTGCCCCGGCGAAGCTGAGCGGTAGACCCCACCGCAGCGCCACCGACTGGCCGGCCGACAAAGTCAGCGCGGTGACGATCAGAAATGTTGCACCGGAGCCGATTTCGAGTGAGCGGGTAGCTGTCCTGGTGAAATATCCGGCGGTCAGGCCGGCGATGGCGAGCGCGAAAGCGGTCACCGCCGCGACCAGGACCGGCGCATGGCCGACCAACACCCAATACCCGATCCACGGTGCGAAGCCAAACAGAATGCCCACGGTCGCTCAGTGTAGGAGCGCCGTCACGGCGACCCGAGCATCGGGTGTCGTGCGAGTGCTCAGCGCCGCAGGCTGCGCAGCGTGCTGATGAGGAATCTCTTCAGCACCTCCTCACGCGACGCCCCGGGCGCTCCCGCGCTGATCAGTTGCCCATGCACGCCGATCAGAAAGAACGCGGCGCTGTCGTAGGGGTCGACGTCGTCGTAGAGCTCACCGCGGATGCGTGCTCGCTCGATCTCGGCCGCCAGCAGCAGGAATGTGGGGTGCTTCGTCCAATTCTCGTCTTTGGGTGCTGCCGGGGAGAAGTACAGGCTGATAACGTCACGGAATAGTGCCGCACCCCAACGCGTTTCGAGTGCCACGACGAGTCTGATGATTTCGTTCAACACTTCCGCCAGATCGCGTCGGGTGTTGAGAAACTGACTGAGTTCGGCGGCAAGATAGTCCTCGTCCCGGCGGATCAGTTCGAGCAGAACGTGTTCTCTGGTCGGAAAGTGAAAGTAAAAGGTGCTCCGGGCGACCCCCGCGGCTTCGACGATAGCGTTGATATCCGCCGAGTGCGCGCCCGCGCGCTGGAACTCCACGATCGCGGCATCGAGCACGCGAGCTCGCGTTTTCTGGCGCTGCGCGTCGCGACCCGTGGCGGTGTCTGGCACAGGACTAGTCTGCCGCACGCGGTCGATTCGCTGACGGATATCGCCCAAATCTGCACCTGCAGCCGGATTCGGCGATGTCGAAGGGGTACGGCGCCGCAGCGTGGTGTCCGATTTGGTTGTCATCTGTCAGTGAACATGCTAGATCTTTCAGACGCACGTTTTCCCATCCGGCGAGGCAGGGCGGCAGCGATGAATACCCGAGGTCAACGCATCCTGTTGTGGACGGCGCCGCCGGCGGTGGCGTTGTTCGTCCTGGCCTACTTCGCGTTCCCGGTGTTCTCTCCACCGCTGTCGCCGACGTTGACACCCGATCAAGTCGCGGGGTTTTTCCGGGGCAATGTCACCGGGATCCTGGGTGTGTCGGTGCTGTGCAACCTGATCGCATGCTCGCTGGTGCCGCTGTTCGCCGTGACCGCCGTACAGATCTCCCGGAGCAACACATCGAGCCCGGTCTTGACCTACGCGTACGTCATCTGCGTCGGCGTCGGTACCACGGCATTCGTCCTGGCCGACTATTGCTGGGGCATGGCCGCTTTCCGGCCCGACCGTGACCCGCAATTGACCAGCCTGCTCAACGACATGGCGTGGTTCTTCTTCGTCGCGCCGGTGGGCACCATCATGGTGCAGAACCTGTGTTTCGCGTTGAGTGTCTACCTCGATGATCGCGCAGATCCGGTTTTCCCGCGATGGGTGGCGCACTTCAACGTGGCAACGGTCGCCTTGCTGGCCCCCAGCGCGTTCGCCATTCTTTACCAGGCAGGCCCGCTCGCCTGGAACGGTTCACTCTCCTTCACATTGCGGCTGAGCACGTTTGCCGTCTACATCGTGGTGATGTTCTGGGCCCTGTTGCGAGCCGTCAACCGCCAGGGGCACGAACAGGTGGCGTTGGCATGAGTGCCCACGCGGCCGCGGTCCCAGGGTGGGGCGTTCGGCCGGAAAAGTCGTGGCGCCGAAATCGCAAGCTCGATCAGTGGATCGCGTTCTGGAGTGTGCCGTTTTTCTTCAACCTTTTTGGGCTGGTGTTCGTGCCATTGAGTTGGATGATGCCGCCGCGGTCACCCAGCAGCCCTACCCCGCGCATCGTCGAGTTCATGCACTCTCACAATTTGCTGATCGCGTGCGTGATCCTCACCCTGGCTTACGGTTTGGCGCCGGTGTCCAATGCGTGCTATTTGATGCAGGTCAAGCGGATGTCGGTCAGTCCGGCGTTTCGCTACTCGATGATGGTGGGCGCGATGACCGGCGCGATCGTCGGGATGCTCTTTCCGATGTTCTGCTTCGGGCTGGGCGCGTTTCGCCCCGGCTATCGCGCGGCTGTCCTGTCGATGCTCTATGACTTTGGCTACCTGGCCTTTATCGGATCACTGGGCTGCTTCTGCGTCATGTGGATGGCGTTTGGTCTGGCGATCATTCTCGACGAGAACAACATTCTGCCAAAGTGGTTGGGCTACTACACCATTTGGCAATACCTCACCGAGCTGATGGCGGCCCCGGTCTGGATCGCGAAGTCGGGCCCTTTCGCCTGGAACGGGCTGATGACCTTCTGGTTCGCCATGGTGGTCTACGTCTCGTGGCAGTTCATCGTCTACGTCTGCATTTACCGGGCGATCAAGAACCAACCCGAGAGCGAGTTCGCATGACCGAGGTCGCCGACGAGTCGGTCGCGCACGCGCGTGGCCACGTCCCCGGCGAATCGAGCATGTGGTTTTTCGTCATCGGCGACCTGCTGATCTTCGCTGTCTACTTCGTCGGCTACACGTATTTCCGCGGTCAGCATCAGGATCTCTTCCTGCGGAGCCAGGCTCGGCTCAACGTCGATATCGGTGCGCTCAACACCGTGCTGCTGCTGACGAGTTCGCTGTTCGTCGCCTCCGGCACGGCGGCGGCTCGCGCCGGCAATTCGGCAAATGCTCTGCGCGGGTGGATCATTGCATTGGCCTTCGGCGCCGCCTTCCCACTGCTGAAGCTGTTCGAGTGGATCCCCGAGATCGGTGCGGGTCTGACGCCGGGAAAGAACCTGTTCTTCATGTACTACTTTGTGATGACCGGCATGCACCTGTGCCACGTCGCGCTCGGCCTGGTCATCATGTGCTTCGTGGTTCGTGAACTCAAAACAGCGGTCATACCCAGGATCTCGTTTGTCGAGACCGGCGCCACTTACTGGCACATGGTCGATGTCCTGTGGCTGGTCCTATTCGCGCTGCTGTACCTGATGAGGTAAATCCGTGACGTCGCTGATCCGCAGTCCGTTGACGATCGTATGGGCAATTCTCGCCGCGGTCACCCTGGTGTCGTCGTTCGTCTCCCAGGACGGCGGCGCCGCCCATGAAATCGACCCGACGGTCACCCTTGTGGTCCTGCTGATTGCTGCGATCAAGGCGTACTTGGTGATTCAGTATTTTATGGAGGTGCGTCGCGCACCGCTCTGGCTCAAGGTGACCACCGGCGGATGGGTGCTCGGGCTTTTCACCCTGCTGCTGGGGTTCTATGTCGCCAGCCAGTAAATCGGCTCACGCGGTGATCTTTTGCGCCAATTCCCAGGCAGTCTCAGCCATGTCGCGGTAGCGCTGGCGATACTCAGTGGTGCCGGCCCGCGAATCGGCAGCGTTGCCTTCGACTCCGCGGCGCCAAACCCCTGCGGTGATCGAGGCCAGCCGGAACATCGAGAACACAACGAACACCTCGAGCGAGTCGGGTAACTCCCGGCCCGCATGCGAACGGTAACTGTCGAGAAACGACTGCTGATCGGGAAGCCCTGTGCCAGTGAGGTCTTCGCCCAGAACGCCACTTCTGCGATCGGGCCCACCCGGCACGTGATAGGTCACGCAAAAGTACCCGAGATCGGCCAGTGGGTTACCGATCGTCGAGAGCTCCCAGTCCAGCACCGCCACCACCCGCGGCTCGGTCGGGTGCAGCAGAACGTTGCCCAGTCGATAGTCGCCATGGGCGATGCAGGGCGGCGCATCGTCGGCCGGTAGGTGCGTGGGCAGCCATCTCGCCAGCTCATCCATCGCCGGCATGTCCTCCATGCGCGCGGCCTCCCATTGGCGAGTCCACAACGCCACCTGGCGCTGCATGTAACCCTCCGGCCGGCCGAATCCCTCGAGTCCGACTGCCCGCCAGTCCACCCGATGCAGCGCCGCGAGCACCTTGGCAAGGTCTTCGTAGACCGCGGCGCGGTGCCCGGGCGTCTCCTCGCGCATCACCCGGTCTGGAAAGATCCGGCCCGGGACATGATCCATCACGAAAAATGTTGTGCCGAGCACTGACTCGTCGTCGCACAGCAGCCGCATCCGCGGAACGGGAACGTCGCTTTCGGCTAGCGCGGCCATCACCCGGTGCTCCCGCTCGACTTCGTGTGCCCGCGGCAGAAGCTTGCCGGGCGGCTTCTTGCGCAACACGTATTCGCCACCGGCGGTGTGCAGATAAAACGTGGGATTGCTCTGGCCACCCTGAAACTGCCGGATCTCCAGTTGACCGTCGAAGCCGGGCAGCCGACCCCGCAGGTAGCCCGCCAACGCAGCTTCGTCGAAGCGATGCGCAGGCAGTACCGGTACCAGCTCTGCCGTCCCCGCCATCTGTGGCCCCTCGTCGTCGCATGCGTCAGCGAAACCCTACCGACCAGCCGAAGGTTCAACCATGACGATGACCGGCAAGTCAACGCGCTGATCGATGACGCCGTGCCATCGGCGGGCTCGGTTAGGGTCCGACCATGGACATTTCTTGCGCGTTCGCCACCTCGTCGGACACTCCGGAGCATGTTGTGCTGGCCGAGTCGCTCGGCTACCGACGAGCGTGGCTCTACGACTCCCCTGCCTTGTATCCCGACGTCTGGATGATCCTGACCCGGTGTGCCGAGCGCACGTCGCGCATCGGTCTGGGTCCCGGGGTGCTCGTCCCCAGTCTTCGGCACCCGATGGTCAATGCGGCCGCCATCGCCGAGCTGGTCGATCAGGCACCGGGGCGGGTCGCGGTGGCCGTCGGGTCGGGCTTCACCGGGCGGTTCTCGTTGGGCAAGCGGCCGCTTCCGTGGCGCCAGGTCGCCGACTACGTCCGGTGCCTGAAGTCGCTGCTGGCCGGCGAGACCGTCGAGTGGGACGGCGCGATGATTCGGATGATGCACCCGAGCGGATACGGGGCCGGGCGGCCGATCGACGTGCCGATCCTGATCGGCGCCGACGGGCCCAAAGGACTGGCGGTGGCCGCCGAATTGGGCGACGGCGTCTTCTCGGCGGCCGTGCCGCAACCCGAGGCGGTCAATGCGGCCGACTGGCGGGCGTTGCTGTCCTTCGGGACTGTTCTCGAGGAAGGCGAAGAGCTGACCTCGCCCCGGGTGATCGACGCTGCAGGCCCCGGGGCGGTGGTGATGTATCACGCGATGTACGAGCGAGGCGGCGCTGCCGCGGTGGACGGACTGCCGGGCGGGCGGGGCTGGCGGGAGGCGGTGGAGAGCCACCCCGACAATGAACGCCATCTCGCGATCCACGAGGGGCACCTGGTGCAAGCCAATCCGCGCGACGAGCCATACGTGGCCGAACTCGTACCAATGGCCAGCGCCGCGGCGCTCACGGGAACCGCCGAGCAGGTGGCGGACTGGGCGCGCGGGCTGGCTGCGGTCGGAGTCACCGAAATTGCCTACCAGCCGGCGGGCTCCGACATCGAGCGCGAGTTACGCGCCTTTGCAGCTGCCACCGGCATCGCGGGCTGAGGAGCGCAGCACCGTCGATCGACACCGAAAATCGGCTATTTCGAGGCGATTTCGTCCTGATACTTCTTGGTCATGTGCGCGACGGCGTCGTTCTGCGACTGTGCGAGCCCCTCGCGTACCTCGCTGGCGCGCGTGGCTGCGTCCAGCGTCGGCTGCGCCTGGCCCTGAAAATGCGGCATCACTTCGGCAGCGAACAGCTCGGCGGACCGTCTGGTTGCCGCGGGATTCGCCCACTCGTGGCCCATCTGCAGCATGCAGCCGAACCCGCCCGACTGGTCCCACATCCGTTGCACCTGTTCGCGGGCCTGCTCGGGGGTTCCGATCACGCCGGCACCGTTGCCGTTGATCACGTCGATCATCTCGTCGACCTGCTCGCCGGGCATGGTCATCTGAGGGAACGCGGCGACCTTCTGGAAGTACCTGAACCACGGCGCGAGACCGAATCTCACGTCGTCGCGGGCCTGCTTTTCGGTCTCGGCCACATGGAACGGGCTGACCAGGGTCCAGTTCGTGCGGTCGACGTCGGTGCCGAACACCGAGGCGCGCTCCTCGACGATGTCCCAGTGGTACTGCAGGGCGTTGAAGCCGTCGACGGTCAACGTCGCACCGATGGACAGCAAGCCGATGCCGTGCTTGCCGGCCAGTCGCGCGCCCGTCGGCGAGGCGACCGCGGCCACCGCCAGCGGCACCCCACCATCGGAGTACGGGGCAAGCTGCAGTCGGGCGTTATGTAGTTCATGCGTAGGTGTTTTCGCCGAAACAGTCTCGCCGCGCAGCAGGCGCACCACGATGTCGAGGTTGGTGTCCAGCAGCTCCCGGGTGTCGGTCGGCGTCAGACCGATCATCGACGAGTCGCTGGGCAACGAGCCTGGACCGACCCCGCCGATCACCCGGCCGTGGGTGAGGTGATCCAGCATCATCAACCGGTCGGCGACCCAGAGCGGGTTGTGGTAGGCCAGCGAAATGACGCCGGTGCACAGCTTGATCCATCTGGTCCGCTCGGCGGCGGCGGCGATGAAAATCTCGGGCGAGGCGATGATCTCGCTGCCCGCGGAGTGATGCTCGCCGATCCACGCTTCGTCGAAACCCAGCGCATCGAGGTGTTCGACGAATTCGAGATCCCGCCGCATGGCAAGCGTCGGGTTGGTCCCGGCGCGGTGAAACGGTGCAATGAAATACCCAAACCTGAGCTTGCCCATCAACGATCCCCTAGTGGTCGAGTTGCTTCGACCCTAATCCCGTTGGCGCGTTAGGACTCAGGAGTTGACGCCGCCGAACCTGCAAAGAATTCGTGGTGCGCCCTGGGCGCGGAATCAGCCTCGCCGGGACAGCTGAGCGTGGATGAGCGGAGCGATTTTATCCGCCATGTACGCATGCCCGGCGTCGTTGGGGTGCACGCCGTCCGGGCCGATCAGTTCGGGCCGACCGACGAACCAGCCCTCGCTGATCGGATCGATGAACGTCGCTCCCGCATCATGGGCCTGACCGCTGAGAATGTCCCGGATGTAGAGGACGTCCAGCGGCGGGTCGGAGTCAGTCCACGGCGGACCGATCACGAGCAACTTCGCCGCCGGTGCGATCCGGTGGGCCAGATCCAGCGTGTCGTGCGCCATGGCCGTCATCTGCATCGGGTCGACGCCGTGGTCGTTGCGCGAACCGAAGAACACCACCAGCGCATCGTCGGGATGAACCGCGCGATTCGTCAGGTCCTCAAAGACGCTGCCGTGGTCGCCGCGGACGACGTAACCGGCCCGGCCCTCGGAGGCAACCTCGGGCGCGACCTGGACGCCCTGGCGTGCGAGCGTCAGCCACGTGCGGTTGGTCCAGGTGTTGGCTCCCCTGCCGCCTTCGTCGGTACCCGTCGTGTACGAGTCACCGATCACCGCGACGTGATCGATCGGCGTTCCGCGGGCGACATTGCGAAACGACTCCGGCGCTAGGGGACGGCTCGTTACCAGTCCCGCTGCCAGCGCGGAGGCGACCACCACCGTAGCTACTTGACTCACCGCTACCCGCACTGTCCACCACCTCGGCCGCTTGTCTTACCCATATCAGCGGCATCCTAAAAACCACTACGACGAATTTGGCGGTCGACGCGGTGTGTCCGGCTGGGCGCCGTGCGCGGGTCAGTCACCGCCGGTGCATCCCCCACTGTGTCGACGGGCGCGGGACACCGAAGGCGTCGCGCCACCAGGATCGTACTCGATGAGCGTTGTGGCGCAGTATTGCTCGCGTCAATTCGCGCTGCTCAGCCCGCGCGCGCCGGAACGGACTTCGGCCGTCCTTCGTGGGCACCGTCGATCGACTGCAACATTCCGCCCGCGCCCTGCCCCGGAGAGTCCGCGTCGACGACGGGTCGGCCGTCACCGACCATTCTGCGCATCCAGAGCCGCGCCGGGTCTTCAACCACGTGGTAGAGCACGGCCGCGCTGCCGAAGGTCACCGCCAATACCGCGGCCAGCAGCAGCTTTCCGTCGTTGCCCAACATCGTCAGCTCGAACTGCTGCGCCGTCCAAATCCAGGACGTGTGCACCAATTCGTGGACCATGTAGAGGCAGAACGAGATCTGCCCGCCGTAGACAAACGGTCGAGTGGCCAGCAGCGCCGGCAAGCCGCCTGTGCCGATCGCCAGGGTCAGGACCAGCGGCACGAACAAAATGTCGACCAGACCGCCGGTGTCGGAGACGCCATGCAGCGGGTGCGCATCGGAGAAGTACAGGAACCCCACCACGCCGGCGATCAGCAATCCCGCTGCCACGCCGGCCACCCGACGGTTCCGATCGGTGAGCTGCAACCGGCTGACCGCGGCGGCCACCAGTGCCCCGGCGGTGAACTGCATGACGATACGCGGCAACCAACTCCATGGCGTGTAGAACTGGCCGGTCACCAGCAGCGACATCACCGGGGGCAGTGACGCGGCGACAGCCAGCCAGACCAGGTTGCGCGCCCGGGTCGCTCGGGCCATCCGGAAGATCACCAGCACCAGCAGGCCGAACAACAGGTAGGCCAACCACTCCGCGCTGATCGACCATGCCGGGCCGTCCCAGCTCGAGTCGTCAAAGAACGGCTGGAACCACAGCTGCGCCAGCAAGACCTGGCGCACGTAGCTGATCGCGGTGAAGCGGTAAATCTCCTGCGACGGTATGTGGCCGACATGCAGCGTGAAGATGACCCACAGCGCGGCCAGGTGCAGGGTGACCAGATACACCGGCCAGACTCTGGCCAGCCGCAGCCACAGGAAATGCAGGGTGGCCCGGGTCGACCAGGATCCGCCCATCCGGTCGAGGTAGGTCCACGTCAACACGAACCCGCTGAGAATGAAGAACAGATCCACACCCTGGGCTCCGCAGTTGAGGACGGGTGTCAGCGCGTCGAGAAATCCCGGTACCGCATCGCGTAACAGCGGACGGAAATGAAACAGCACCACCCACACAGCGGCGACGATCCGAAGTCCTGTGAGGGCCTTGATCTCTCCGCTGCGCACAACATTCTTTCCGTGAGGCCGTCGGTGCTCATCCGCTGCGGCGCATCGCCACAAATGACGGCGTTGGCAGGGTATCAGTGCGCGACGCGGGGCTTGGCCCGGCAAGCGACGTGTCCGGTGGCGCGCCGATGTGCCGGTGCGCGTCATCGCCTGCATTCAGCGCAGGTTTGACGGCAACGACCGTGACTTTCTGGGATGGCCGGGGCTGCGGGTGAGCCAAGGCCCAACGCAGTTGCCAGCGCGTCAAAGTGTTTCTTAGCGAAGTATTAAAGGCTGGAACAGGTGACCTTAGAGTAGGCAATTAGCGTCTCAAACAGATCGGGTTCGTCGTTGATCCTGATTTTGCAGTAGCAGTGTTTGGGAATGGGGGAAGCGTCACATGAACAACCCGATTGAGTCGGCCACCTACTTGGCACCTCGGCACGCTCACCTTCCCTTCGACTGTCACGGGGCCTTGGTGCGTGCCCAGTGCCGGCACTTGGCGACCGTGGTGACAATCACCGGTACGGTCGATGCGGGCAACGTGGATCAGGTCATCAAATACGCCCAGCGCTTCAACTTGCCGGACAAGGCCTTCGTGCTCGATCTGAGCGGTCTGGACACTTTCGGTGCGCAAGCTGTTCGGCTGCTGTACGCCGTCGACGAAGCTTGCGCCGTCGCGGGCCTGGAATGGGCGCTCATCCCGAGCCAGGCCGTGAGCCTCACGCTGCTGGTGACCCACGGCGACATCGACTTCCCGACCGCGACGACGGTGCATGAAGCACTGCAGTTCTTTGCCGATGCCACCACCGCCCGGCGTCGGGTTCTGCTGCCGCTTTTCAACAAAACTGCCTAGTCGTGCAGTTGTGCTCGGGCGTGCATTTCGCCAAGTCCGTATGCTGGCATTTGTGATGTCCAAGTCGACTATCGCTGCCGCTGCGGCGCTGACAGCTCTCGGTTGGGGGGCGTCGGTCGGCGTCGCCGTCGCCGACCCTGCGCCGCCGCTTCCTGCTCCGCCCGGGCCATCTCAGGGACCGACCCCCGGCCACGGGCCGGCGCCAGCCCCGGCCAAGACGACCATTGATAAAGACGGTGTGTACAACGTTGGAACCGATATCGTGCCCGGTGTTTACACCTCGGCAGGGCCGGTCGGTAACGGCGTCTGCTACTGGAAGCGGCTCGGCGACGATGCCAAGCAACCACTCGACAACGCGATGAGCAAGAGGCCGCAGATCGTCCGGATCGAGCCGACCGACAAGACCTTCAAGACGGACGGCTGCCAGACATGGCAGAAGAACGACGCCGCGGTTCCCGATCCGGGCAAATCGCCGGAGCAGGCCAGCCTGGGCCTGGGCATCCTCAATTCGCTGATCGGAGGCGGCGCTGCCCCGGCACCCGCCCCAGCCTCGCCGGCGCCAGCTCCAGCTCCAGCGCCGCCGAAGTAATTGCCCGACCGACTCCAACGCATGCAGACGTTCGAATGCGCCGCCGGTCGTCGCGGTGCCGACGCCTTCGAAGAAACCTCTCGACGCAGGGTTCCGCGGCGGCACGGCCGGCCAGTGCGGGTGGCCGAGTTAGCCCTCGATGCCGCCGCTTTCATCGCCGACGCCGCCGGGGAGCGCTGCTGAGGGCGAAAGCCAGTCGCGAAGTTTCGCATAAACCAGTGGATGATTCAGCAAGTCGAAGTGATTCAGCCCGGTGAGGTTCAGCCCGAGCTCCGGCCGGAACGGGAGCTTTCGCGACCTGCCAAGTCCTGCAGCGCTTTTTGGGCGCACAAGGTGATCGCCGGCCACCAGCCCCAGTAACGGTGGCGCCACCGTGGACGATACAAAGTGGTAGGTCGCGTGCGGCAGGAACGGCGCCTCGTGACACCGATCGCGAAGGAATTCGTCCGGGTCGGCGTCGAGCCAGTCTTCGTCGAGGCAGTTGCCGAAACGCAGATCCTTCACGCCGTCGCTGCGGGAGTTCAAAAATGCTGCAAAAGACCGTGTTTCGGGCAGCTTGGACAGTGCCCAGGACGCGATGTGCACGCCCTTTTCCAGGTCCGCCCCCAGGTGCGGCGAACCCAGGCACACCACCCGGCTGACGGTGTCGATCCAGCCGTGCTGCTGGTCGGTGCCGTAGTGGCAGGCGCTGCGCACCACCAGTCCGCCCATCGAATGGCCCACCAGCACGATATCGCTGATGGGGACCGGCCACCGTTCGGTCAACAGGTCCAGGATGTCGGCGAGGGTTCGGCCGTTGGTCGAGATGTGCAATCCGGTGTTGTAGCGCAACAGAACTGGGCTGTAGCCGAGATCGTCGCTCAGTCGATCCCCGTAACTACGGGTGTCGTCGGTCTCGCGGGGTTGCCGCGACCACGCCCGCTCGGTCATGCACCAGCCGTGCACAAACACCGCGATGCGCCCGGTGGCCGCCGGGTATGCCGCGGTCAGCGCATCGGTGGTCAACGCCACCGATTCGCCGTCGCGCCGCACCACCATCGCGCCGGCCAGTGGATTCTCGTGGTCGCTCAACTCGTCGCCGTAGATTCCGTTCACCGCGGCGATGGCCGCGCCGAGGGAATCGGCGCGGGATTCCAGAGCGTCGTCGATCTCGTTGCCCCAGATCTCCGCCGCGACCATGGCTGCCGCACGAGTGGCGCCACGGAGCCCACGGTCGACTCCGGTGTAGACGGTTCGGGTGATCGCGTCGTGAATAGTCCTGGTCGGCATGGCCGCCGGCCCGATCGCGTTGAAGACACGACTGGCGATTCCGGCGTGCACACCACGCACGAGGGTGGTCAGTACCGTCGTCGCCTCCCCCGCGAGATCGCCGACGGCGCGGATGTCGGTCCGTTGCATGCGGGCCCCTTTGCGGACGCAGGTCAAAATCCTCCGGCAGCATGCATGGGATCCAGGTTTGAGCGGCCGGTTTGTTGTTTCAGTATACAAGCGTTTACTCTATGCGCTAGCGGCCGAACCTTACGGACGCCACCCGCGCGCGGGCACACACTGATAGGAGCCCTGATGGCAGGCACGTTGACGGATGGGACTTTTTCGCTGGAGCTGTCCGACGAGGTCGTGCAAGTCCGTGACTGGGTGCATGAGTTCGCCGACTCGGTGATCCGGCCGGCAGCGGCGGAATGGGACGAGCGGGAAGAGACGCCGTGGCCCATCATCCAAGAGGCGGCCAAGGTTGGGCTCTACACCCCGGACCTGTTCGCGCAGATGGCGGGCGAGGCCAGCGGGCTCGGAATGCCGACTGTCTTCGAGGAGATGTTCTGGGGCGACGCGGGCATCGCGTTGTCCATCATGGCCACCGGGCTGGCCGCAGCAGCCCTGGCCGCCAACGGCACACCCCAGCAAATCGGAGAGTGGTTGCCGCAGATGTTCGGTAGCCCAGGCGATCCACAGCTGGCCGCGTTCTGCTCGTCCGAACCCGGCGCCGGGTCAGATGTCGGCGCTGTGCGCACGCGAGCGAAGTACGACGAAGCAGCCGGCGAGTGGGTGCTCAACGGAACCAAGACGTGGGCAACCAACGGTGGCATCGCCAACGTCCACGTCGTGGTGGCGTCGGTGGAACCCGAACTGGGCACCCGGGGGCAGGCGACGTTTATCGTCCCGCCGGGCACAAAGGGACTTTCGCAAGGCCAGAAGTTCAAGAAGCACGGCATTCGCGCGTCGCACACCGCCGAAGTCGTGCTCGACGATGTCCGGCTGCCGGGCGAGCTGATCCTCGGCGGCCGCGAGAAGTTCGAAAGCCGGATCGCCAGAATCAAAGAGGGCCATAAGACCTCGAGCCAGGCCGCGATGATGACGTTCGAGCGAACCCGTCCCACCGTCGGGGCGATGGCGCTGGGTATCGCGCGGGCCGCCTACGAGTACGCCCTCGAATATTCCGGTCAGCGTGAGCAGTTCGGTCGCAAGATTGCCGAATTCCAGGCTGTGGCATTCAAATTGGCCGACATGAAGAGCCGAATCGACGCGTCTCGGATGCTCGTCTGGCGGGCCAGCTGGATGCAGCGCAACAACAAACCGTTCACCTCAGCGGAGGGGTCGATGGCGAAGCTGTACGCCAGCGAGACCGCGGTGTACGTCACCGACGAGGCAATTCAGATCCTCGGTGGCAACGGCTACACCCGCGACTACCCGGTCGAGCGGATGCACCGAGATGCCAAGATCTTCACCATCTTTGAGGGCACCAGCGAAATTCAGCGATTGGTCATCGGCCGGGCGATCACCGGCCTGCCCATCCGCTGACGCGCATCGTTAGTGAGCGTGCGCCTCGTCGGCGGCGCCGTTGAGGGCTAGCGATTCATTCCGCGCGATGCCCTGCTCGTCGACCGTCGGCGACGGCTCGTTGTGGCCGTCATCGAGCCCGGCCACCATCCGGATGGCAGCGATCAACTGCTCGACCAGTGGCGCCTCCTGCGCGGTGGGTGTGCCGCCCTCTTCGAGCTCATCGGGCAGCTCACGCCGAAGTCCGAACCCGTTGGCCGCTTCGTGCGCTGAGAGCTTGGCGTGGGTGCGGGCGTTGTAAAGCTGTTGCCCCAGAGTCGATCCGGGGGCGTCGGCGGCTCGCTCCATCAGGTCGTCGTAGCGCCGCCGGACATCGCTGAGAGCCATCATCACCGTGGGAGTGGGCCGACTGTGGCTGGCGGCCGCCGTCAGCGCGGCGCGAAGTTTCCGCATACCTGTCAAGACCACTTCGGCGCGCTTCTGGAATTTCTTGTCTTCAGGAAATGGCAGCGAATCAATAGCGGCCCGATACATGTGCATTGCCGCTTCGGCGAGACTCACAATGGTTTGCGCTTCACCTTCATGCTGATCGAATTCGCCCATGATTCCTCAACTCTTTGGTGTGTTCAGCTCAGGTCCTGACCGGCTGTCACCAACGTCCGCCTCGACAGCTGCCAGCAAGAGCGTATGGGTAACGGCGGCGACTCGCCAACAATATTGCGGGCCAAAAACGGCGGCCGGTTGCCCATCCTCGATCGGCCCGGTATCGGGGGGCCGATCCTGGTGGGCCCGCCACACCGTCGCACGCCGTGTGATACATGGTGCGAATGCCCGCGAACCCACCGCTGACCAAAGATCAGCGCAACTCCTTCATCGCCGCGATGTTGGGCTGGACGATGGACGCCTTCGACTACTTTCTGGTGGTCTTGGTCTACGCCGACATCGCGAAGACGTTTCACCGCACCAACGCTGAAGTCGCATTCCTGACGACGGCCACGTTGCTCATGCGCCCGGTGGGTGCGTTGCTGTTCGGGCTGTGGGCCGATCGGGTCGGCCGCCGCCTGCCGCTGATGGTGGACGTGGTGTTTTATTCGATCGCCGGATTTTTGTGCGCGTTCGCGCCCAATTTCACCGTGCTGGTGATCCTGCGACTGCTGTACGGCATTGGCATGGGCGGTGAATGGGGACTCGGTGCCGCTCTGGCGATGGAGAAGGTTCCCGTGCACCGGCGGGGATTCTTCTCTGGACTGCTGCAAGAGGGGTATGCGTTCGGCTATCTGCTCGCCACGGTGGCGTCCCTGCTGGTGATCGATCAACTCGGGCTGTCCTGGCGCTGGCTGTTCGGGATGAGCATCATCCCGGCGATGATCAGTCTGATCATCCGCTACCGCGTGCAGGAGTCCGAAGTCTGGGAAGCCGAGCGTCGTCGAATGAAGTTGACGCGCAGCAGGATCCGCGATGTTCTGCGCGACGCCGCGGTTATCCGGAGGTTCATCTATCTGGTGCTGCTGATGGCGGCATTTAACTGGATGAGTCACGGCACCCAGGACGTGTATCCGACATTCCTGTCCGCCACCCACGATGGCGGTGCCGCACTCCCCCACGCCAGTGCCAGATGGATTGTGGTCATCTACAACGTCGGCGCCATCGCGGGCGGGCTGATCTTCGGATCGCTGTCGCAGCGGTACAGCCGCCGTTACACCGTGGTGTTTTGTGCGGCGTTGGGTTTGCCGATCGTGCCGTTGTTCGCCTACTCGCATTCTGCTGCGATGCTGTGTCTGGGCTCGTTTTTGATGCAGTTCGCGGTGCAGGGTGCATGGGGCGTCATCCCGGCGCACCTGACGGAGTTGTCGCCGGACGCGATACGCGGCTTCTATCCCGGAGTCACCTACCAATTGGGCAATGTCCTGGCGGCGTTCAACCTGCCGATCCAGGAAAGCCTGGCCGAGACTCACGGCTATCCTTTTGCGTTGGCCGCCACGATCGGTCCGGTGTTGATCGCAGTCGCGGTGTTGACGGCGATCGGCAAGGACGCCACCGGAATTCGTTTCGGTAGTAGTCAGGGCAGCGCGACCGGCGGCAGAGATTCGAGCGCTTGACGCAGCAGATGCATCGCCACCGTCGTCGATCGCTCCCGGATGTCGTTGCGACCGCCGGGAAGTTGAAGCGTGCGGGTCGAGGACCCGCCATCGGCCAGGGCCACGGTGAAACACACTGTCCCGACCGGTTTGTCTTCGGTTCCGCCGTCGGGGCCGGCGATCCCGGTGATCGCCACGGCGGTGTCGGCGCCGAAGCGGTGCAGCGCGCCGGCGGCCATCGCTTCGGCGACGGGTTCCGACACGGCGCCATGCTCGTCGATCAGCGCCGGATCGACGCCGAGCAATTCGGTTTTCGCGGCGTTGGCGTAGGTCACCAGCCCGCCGGCGAGGTAGGCCGACGAGCCGGGCCGTTCGGTGAGCCGCGCGGCGAGCAACCCGCCGGTGCATGACTCAGCCGTCGCGATCCGGCGCCCGGTCAACAGCTGCGCGATCTGGTCGTCCACCGTGGCGCCGTCTTCGGAGAAGATCTGTTGCCAGTGCCGGTCCCGGAGGTATTCGCTCAGCCGCTGGTAGGTATCTGCGGCGTCAGGTTCGTAGCGGGTGACCATTTCGATCTCACCGCGGCGCAGACAGGTGGTGATCTCCAACGCGGCGAATTCGGGCACGTCGTGTTCGGCCTCGCGCAGGGTCTCGGCCAGACCGGATTCCGGCAGCCCGAACATCCTGATGGTGTCCTGGCGGTAGACGGTTCGGCCCGCGATGGCGTGCTGGACGGCAGCTGTCTGCACCGCGGTGTTCCACATCGGCTGCAGTTCGCGCGGCGGACCCGGCAGGACCACGACGGTCGGCTTACCGGGAACGACCACCCCGGGAGCGGTACCGACCGGGTCCATCACCACGGCCCCGACCGGGACCATGGCCTGCTTGCGGTTGGCCGCGCGCACGGCCTCGAAATCGGAGCCGACGCGCGCCATCAGCCTTTTCAAGATCTCGGCGATCTTGTTCTCCAACTCGGTGTCCAGCGCGAGTTCGCAGCCGCAGAACTGCGCGACGACGGCGACGGTCATGTCGTCGGCGGTCGGTCCGAGTCCGCCGCTGGTCACGATGAGGTCCACGCCCTCGTCGGCCAGGAAGCGCAGCTGCGCTTCGATGTCGGACGCCCGGTCGCCGCAGATGGTGATGTGGGCCAGCTCGACGCCCAACTCAAGCAGGCGATCCGCGAGCCACGGTCCATTGCGGTCGGCCACCCGGCCGGTCAAAACCTCGGTACCGGTGACGACAATGCCCGCGCGTGCGCTCACCGCTACGACATTAGGCGTGACGGTCGGGGCCTGCAGAAAGGTGTCGCTCCACCGACGCGGTCTTGCTGGTCATGGCGTCGGTGACGCCGGATCGCCAGTCAGCCTTGATCACCACACTGACCCGATTGGCGCGCGCCGCAACCGCCTCGACGGCGCGTTCAACGACGGCCATCACCTGGCTCCAGCTCTCCCCTTCGACGACGGTGAACATGGCGTCGGTTTTGTTCGGCAACCCCGACTCGCGGACCACCCGGACTGCCTCGGCGACGATGTCGCCGACGCCCTCTCCGACTCCGAGCGGCGTGACCGAGAACGCAACCAGAACTGACATCTGGCGAGCGTACGTGGCAGCATCGGGTCGTGCGGGTTCTGGTGCAACGAGTCGCATCGGCGGCGGTGTCAGTCGACGGCCAGGGTGTCGGTTCGATCCGGCCCGCCGGCCAGGGTTTACTGGCGCTGGTTGGAGTGACACACGACGACGACGTCGACAAAGCTCGGCAGCTCGCCGAAAAGCTCTGGCGTTTGCGGATTCTTGACGAGGAGCGGTCCGCCTCCGACGCCAACGCACCGATCCTGGTGGTCAGCCAGTTCACCCTGTACGCCGACACCACGAAGGGGCGGCGACCGTCGTGGAACGCGGCCGCGCCGGGGGCAGTCGCCGAACCGTTGGTCGACGAGTTCGTGGCAGCGCTACGGGGTCTGGGCGCCGATGTGGAAACCGGCATCTTCGGCGCCAATATGCGCGTGGAGCTGGTGAACGACGGGCCGGTCACCGTGCTACTGGAATTGTGAAAGAAAAAGGGGCCATTCGATGAGCGCAGGACAGGACAAGTGGGGCATCAACCGCTCCGACAATGACACCTGGGACATCGTCAGCAGTGTCGGCTACACCGCGCTTCTGGTCGCGGGATGGCGTGCCTTACATGCAGTGAGCGCACAGCCGTTGGTGCGCGACGAATACGCCAAGCATTTCATCGCCGCCGCACAGGATCCGTTTCTCACCGGTGCGCTGGCCGATCCGGGAACCTCGGAAGGCGCGTTGACCTTCCCGCGGCTGTATGGCGTACAGACCCGGTTCTTCGACGATTTCTTCAGCTCCGCATCCGAGGTCGGGATACGGCAGGCCGTGATCGTGGCGGCCGGGCTGGACTCGCGGGCGTATCGGTTGCCATGGGCGATCGGCACAACGGTATTCGAGATCGATCAACCGGAGGTTCTCGCGTTCAAGGTGCGGGTCCTCGCTGAGCAGGCCGCCGCGCCTACCGCCCGACGCATCGACGTCGCGGCGGATCTACGAGAAGACTGGTCGATACCGTTGCGCGCGGCGGGGTTTGACACCGCTGTTCGCACTGCCTGGTCGGTCGAAGGCATCCTGCCGTATCTCACCGGTGACGCGCAGGACACGCTGTTCGACCGAATCACCGAACTCTCGGCGCCAGGCAGCCGGCTCGCGATCGGCGCGCTGGGCTCGCGCCTCGACCACGACCGGCTCGCGGCCCTGGAAGAGAACTACCCGGGTCTCAATCTGTCCGGTGAGGTGAACTTCGCCACGCTGACCTACGACGACTCGACGAAAACCGACCTCGCGCATTGGCTCGCCGCACATGGTTGGACGATCGAATCCGTTCGCACCAATCCCGAACTGCAGCGGCACTACGGTCGGACCGCTCCCCAGGTCGACGTGGAGATCGACGAGATCATGCACTCGGAGTACGTCATGGCATCCCGCTGAGTTCGCACCCGGCGTCGAATGTGCGTCTTATAACGGCGATGCAGCGTGTTGCACCTGACGACCTACACAGTCGGCGAACCAAGACTCTCGGGCATCGCGACGTAGGCAGTCCCCCGGCCCACCCGCTGCCACAGCATGCCGCCCTCGGCGCTGGCTCCGGCGCGGATCAACTCACGCTTGAGGATCTTGGTGGTCGCCGTATGCGGAAGCGCATCGTTGATCCGGACGAACCGGGGCCAAGCTTTCGGTGACAAGTCCGGTTGAGTGGCCAGGAATTTCTCCAACTCATCCGGCGTCAGCGACTGACCGTCATTCAGAACAATGGCAGCCATCACCTGGTCGCCGACCTCATCCCGAATCCCGTATACCGCAACCTGATTGATCGGGCCTAGCCGTTGCAGGATGCGCTCGATGGGCGCGGCCGCCAGGTTCTCGCCGTCGACACGCAGCCAGTCCGAGGTGCGGCCGGCCAGGTAGATCCAGCCCTCGGCGTCGCGATACGCCAGATCCCCCGACCAATACATGCCGTGGCGGACGCGCTCGTTGGTCGCCGCGGGATCGTTGTAGTAGCCGGCGAACGGGCCGGTCCCCTCGGTATTCACCAGCTCTCCGACCGCATCGTCGGCGTTGGCCAGTGCGCCGTATTCGTCGAAAACCGCTGACGCGCATTCAGTGACTGTCTCGGAGCGGTAGACGGCGACCCCAGGGTATCCCCTGCCGATGGACCCGGCGGGCGTACCGTCCTCGCGGGTGATGATCACCGCGAACTCGCTGGAACCGAAGCTGTCAACCACCCGGCAGCCGAAGCGCCGGGCGAACTCGTCGATGTCGCGGTCGGACGCCTCGTTGCCGAATGCGATACGCAGGGTGTTGTCCGCGTCGTCGGGAAGCTCGGGGGTGGCCAGCAGCAATGCCAGCGGTTTGCCGACATAGTTGAAATACGTGACGCCATGGCGACGGATATCGGCCAGGAATCTCGACGTCGAGAATCGTGCCGGAACCATTGTTGCGCCGCTGTTGATGGCGACGGCCCACCCGGCGGCCACGCCGTTGGAGTGAAACAGCGGCATCGACAGGTAGCACACGTCGTCGGCGGTGACGTCGTACTGCCCGACCAGACTCGCGCCGCACATGATTGCCATGACGTGGGAGAAACGCACCGCCTTGGGGTCGCCGCTGGTTCCCGATGTGAAGATCATCATCAGGGTGTCATCGAAGCCGACCTCACGGTGTGGGACCAGTGGCGGCGCGGACGCGATTGCATCGAGGTAAGACCGGGACTCGACGTCGAGCACGGTGATCCCGGCAAGGTCCATACCGTCCAGCAGCCGCTGATGCGCGGAATCAACTACCAGCAGTTGACAATCCGATCGGCGGATGTCCGAAAGCAGCCCGTTTCCGCGCCGCGTGGTGTTGATCCCGCACAGCACATAACCACCCAACCCGGCCGCCGCCATTGAGCGCAGCATGGCCGGCGAATTACCCAGTAGGGCGCCGACGTGTAGCGGTCGACCGGTGTCGGCCAGCCCGATCAGCGCGGCGGCTTCGGCGGCAGCTTCGGTCAAATGTTCACGCCAGGTCCAGTTCCGGTCGCCGTGCGCGAGCGCCGGTGTGTCGTCGTCCATGCGGGACCGCAGCAACTGCTGCACGGTCTCAAACATCGGCCGGCCGATACTTGAGCAGCGTCATCTCGCCCATGTCGCAGAACACCGGGCTGACCCGCATACCGATTCGGACATCGGCGGGATCCACGTCGACCAGCTCGGTGCTGAGCCGGGGGCCCGCGTCCCATTCGACGACGGCGAGGATCTGCGGCATGTGATTCGCCCACGGCGGGCCGGTGGGCCGGCGTGCCACGGTGAACGTGTACACCGCTGCGGCCCCGTCGATTTCGCGCCACTGCAGATCGTCGGCCAACGTGCCTGGTGCGAGGGTGCGTGGATAGAACACGTATCGTCCCAGCGACGGCGAGAACTGCACCAAAATCCGATGCTCGGTGAGGGCCTGCCAGAACGGCGCCGACACGGGTGTGGCTTCCGGAAGTGGTATCGCCTCGGTCATGTCAGTCACCAGCCAGCACCAGTGCGACTTGTTCGCTCATGATGCCACCGGTTCCACTGACGAATGCCCGGTTGCAGTCGGCGACCTGAGCGGCGGCGGCGCGGCCCATCACCTGGCGGGCTGCGTCGACCACGTGGTGCATGCCGCCCGCCATACCGGCCTGACCGAACGACAGCTGTCCGCCCGCAGTATTGAGCGGAAAGTCGCCGGCGAAGGTGAGGTCACGCTGGTTGACCCACGCCATGCCGTCGCCTTTGCCGCAGAAGCCGGCATCTTCGAGCGTCATCAGAACCGTGATGGTGTAGCAGTCGTACAGCGACGCCATGTCGATGTCCGACGGCGCCAGACCCGCCATCGCGAAGGCGCGTTCGGCGGCACGCGACACCGGCGTCGTCATCAGGTCCTCGGCGTAGGTCGCTGTCTTGAAAGCGATGTGTTCGCCGAACCCCTCGACCCACACCGGGCGGTGCCGCGCCCGGCGGGCGACGTCGGCGTTGGCGATCAGGACGCCGGCGCCGCCCTGCACGCGCATCACCGTCTCGAGCATGTGAATGGGATCGGCGATCATCGGGCTGTCCAGCACGTCGGCGACGGTGATGGGTTTGCCGTGGAACACCGACCCCGGATGGGCGCATGCGTTGGTCCGCTGGTGCACCGCGATCTTCGCCAAAGCTGTTGGATCATAACCGTAAAGCGCCGCGTAGCGCTGCGCAATCTGCGCATAGGGCCCGTTCTGGCCGACGTTGCCGTAGGGAATTTCGAATTCTGCCTGCGGCGACCCGTACCTGTTGCTCGATGCGCCGTGCCAACCGGGCGGCGCCGGTGGATGGCGGGTGGAGGTCGGCAGCACCGCGGATCCGGGCACGACCGCGAGCACCGCGTCGCACAGCCCGAGTTCTACGGCGACCGCGGCCCGCCACACCATCCCCGCCGACGTGGCACCGCCGAGGTCGACGCGTTCCCCGAAATTGACCGGCAGGCCGAGATATTCGGACAGCGTCGCCGGGGCGAACATGTCGGATTCCGCCAGGCCGTGGCACACCAGACCATTGACCACTTGTGCGTCGACCCCGGCATCGTCGACCACCATCTTGGCCAGCAGCGCGTACTGGTCGAGGGTGAACGACGGCGGCCGGGTCTGCTTACGTTCGGCGGGCAACTCGGCGATGCCGATGATCGCCGCCTCGCCGCGCAGGCCCGTCACGACTGGTCACCACGCAGCGGCAGGGCGACCGTCGCGGTACCGGGCATCAACACAGTGTCGTCGCGGCGCCCGGCGATTTCCAGGTCGACCAGACCGATGCGGTCGACCAAGCGTTTTCCGGTCACGGAGCCTGCGAAAGTCAGCTGCTCACCGACAAGCGCGACCGCCCGATTCTGCACGGAGTACTCGACCAGTCGCCCGCGCCCGCCGATCCAGTCGGTGATCGCCCGGGCCAGCAACGCGGCTTGCAGCGGGCCCTGCACGATGACGTCGTCGTAACCCTCGGCCGATCGAGCCCAGTCTTTGTCGTAATGGATGCGGTGACCGTTGTAAGTTGCGGCGCTAAAGAAGAATAACTGTCGTTCGTCGGGCGTCACCGTCAGTGCCGGCAAGGTGTCGCCTTGGTGGACGTCGTCGTAGAAGATCTGCTCGCGGGTCACAGCTGCTCCCTAGGGTCGGGCGATCATCGACGTCGTTGCCTCGGCAAGCAATTCGCGGTGTTGATTGTGATACAACGTTCTCCAGGTCACCAGGACGAATGCGCCTGAGCGGCCGTGCTTCTCGACGATCGACTCAATGGTCCGGACCATGTCGATCTCGTCGTGGTGGTAGGCCGGCCCGTGAAACACCGTGCTCTCGCCGCCGGCCATCCTTTTGGGCGCACGCGGGAACGCGAGGCTGCCCGACACCGCACCCGACGACCCGTCGGGCCGCGCCGCGTCCAGCGGTGTGACGCCCAGGATGGCGTACTGCAGGTACAGCGGCGGGCAGACGATATCGCGATAGCCTTGTGCGCGGGCGTATTCGGGGTCGAACCAGAGTGGATTGTGGTCACCGACGGCGGCGGCCCACCGCTGCCAGTCGCGCCGGTTGACTTCACCCGTTGCGGTGGCAGCCACCGTTCCTGCCCGCGCCGCCGACTCCGCGTCGATCAGGCTGTGTTCGTGTGCGCCGCTCCTCCTCATCGCTCGGCTCTGCATCGTCGTCGTCGCGGCTCGCTCACGTCCCCTCCTGGAGCCACGTCGATGCGATGTCCGCGCCGCCGCCGAGCGTCGAGAGCACCCGGGCTCGTTCGGAAAACAGATGCAGGTCCGTTTCGACCACATAGCCCATACCGCCGTGCAATTGGTGCGCGTCGAGTGTGACGAGCTTCGCCGCGGCGGCCGCGTGCATCCGGGCAATCGCGGTCTCTCGAGCACCGTTGTGGCCCTGCGTGATCCAGAACACGGCCGACTGAGCGGCGAGCCGGGCCGCCGCCAGCGCGATATGCATGTTCGCCACCAGATGCTGCGCTGCCTGAAACGACGCGATCGCCCGGCCGAACTGTTTGCGTGCCATCGTGTAATCGACCGTGCGCTGCAGCACCGCCTCACCGACGCCGACCAGGTCCAGCGATTGCAAGGCCACCGCGGCGTTGGCGACCCGGCGTAGATCCTCAGCGGCCAGGCCCGCGCCGCGCGATCCGGCCAGCACGGCCTCGGGATCGGCCACTTCGACGTCGCCGAAGCCGATGCGGAAGGCGCGGTGGCCACCCATCAGTGGTTGTGCCTCGATCTGCAGACCCGCTACCGCCAATGGCACGACGAAGCCCACGGTCCGCTCGCCGTCAGCGGCGGAGACCACCAGCAGATCGGCGAGGTCAGCGTCGGCGACGAAATTGACGGCCCCTCGTAGCCGCCAGGTTCCGACTGCGTCGACGCGGGCCCGCAGCGTCGGGGTGATCTTGGCAGCATCGCGCGGATCCCACAACGACGTTGTGGCCCAGAGGTTTCCGGCGGCCAGCGGTGGTAGCCAGGCCGCACGCTGATCTGGCCCACCGAGCAGGTGGATGGCCAACGCAGCCAGCAGGGTGCCGTGCACGATCGTCGGGCACAGCGCGCGGCCGGCCTCGACGCAAAAGACGCCCGCATCCGACAGCGTGCCGCCCGCGCCGCCGTACTCGGTGGGCGTCGACAATCCGAACACGCCGGCATCGGCCAGCGCCTTCCACAATCGTTCGGGTCTTGCCCGGGAGTCGGTATCGCGCAGTTCACGAACCAGGCTCGTCGGGCACTCGGCGGCCAACAGCGCCGACAGCATGGACGCCAGATCGCGTTCGTCGTCGCTGGGTAAAAGTCTCATCAGGCGGTCAGCGTCCGTAGGACGGCATGCCGTGGCCACGTTGGGCGATCACGTCGCGCAGCACTTCGTTGGTGCCGCCGCCGAACCGCATTAGCGGCGAAACCCGGTACAGCCGCTCGAATTTGCCGCCCTCGGGCGCTCCCGGGCTGCGATAGGCCAGCAGACCGTCAGGGCCGAGTATGTCGAGAGCCAAATCGGCTATCCGCTGGCGTAGCTCGCTGGTGAAGATCTTCTCGACGCTGACTTCGATGGTGGGAATCACGCCGCTCTCCAACAGTGAGGCCGCGTGAAATCCCATCAACTCCGCCGCTTCCACATCCGCCTCGGCCTGGACGAGTCGGCGGCGTAGGCCGGGTGTCTGCAACAGGGCTGCGTTGTCACGGCCGGCCAGTTCGGTCAGGTCGTCGAGTGCGCGCCGTAGGTCGCCGGCATTGGTCAGCGCGCCGCGCTCGAGATCCAGGGCGCCGGTGATGTAGGTCCAGCCCTGATTGAGTTCACCGATCAGGTTGCCGACAGGCACCCTGACCTCGTCGAAGAACACCTCGTTGGTGCGATACCCCGACCAGGCGTACAACGGGTGGATCTGGATGCCGGGCAAGTCGGTGGGAACCATGATCACCGAAATGCCCCGATGCCGGGGTGCATTGGGATCGGTTCTGACACAAAGCCATTCATGAGTTGCCCGGTTCGCTACGCTGTTCCAGATCTTGGATCCGGTGATCACCCACTCATCCCCGTCGCGGACCGCCCGAGTCCGCAGACTGGCCAGGTCGGTACCCGCCTCCGGTTCTGAGTAGCCGACCGCGCAGACCAGCTCGCCGCGAGCGATCGGCGGGAGGAACTCGCGCTTGTTTCCCTCGGTGCCGTGCCGCATGATCATCGGCGCCACCGACGTCACGGTGAGATCGGGGCCCGGTACGCCCCAGTACTCGAATTCCCGCATCAACAGGTGCTGATGTATTGCGCCCAGTCCCAGCCCGCCGTACTCCGACGGCCAGTTCAGCCCGAACCAGCCCCGTTCGCCGATCCTGCGCCGAAAGGCCGCGACCTCCCCATCCGCAACTTCCTGACCGTGCTCGCTCAATTCGGATCGCAGCGCCGGCGTGACGTTCTCGGTGAGGAACGCGCGTACCTCAGCCAGCCAGGCCGTCTGCGCCGCATCGAGTTGGAAATCCACCATACTTTTAATAGCGGGTTTTATGAAACTGCGCGCGGGATTGACGAAATCGAACCTGGAGTCCTACGGCATGCACAGGTCGCCGCAGGACGATGCGAAAGTGCAACTACCGACGGTCCTACTCGGGAAATGCCTCGGCAGTTGCACTCTCGTGGACGTCAACGAACGGAGATGCGGCCAGCGTGCCCTGCCGCGATCGCCCGGCGTCAATAGCGCCTGACCGCAACTAACGGTCAGAACTTGTGCGGGACGTCGTTGACCAGCCCGCCATCCATCACGAACTCGGCACCGGTGGCATACGAAGACTCGTCGCTGGCCAGGAACAACACAAAGCTGGCCACTTCCTCGGATACACCGGGGCGGCCCAGCGGAACAGTGACCATGTCGTCCGGAAAGTGCTTGGTCATCGGCGTCCGGATGAAGCCGGGGTGGATGGAGTTCACCCGGATGTTCTGCGACGCCAATTCCAGCGCCGCTGATTTGGTCAGGCCGCGCACCGCCCACTTCGAGGCGACGTAGGGGTGCACCATGACCGCGCCACGCAGACCCTCGATCGACGAGACGTTGATGATCGAGCCGCCGCCCGCGGCCTTCATCGGCTCGACCACGGCCTGGATGCCGTGGAAGGTGCCGTTGAGGTTGACGTCGATGACCTTGTTCCACTTGTCCACATTGAACTGGCCCAACTGGCCGAGTGCCACGATGCCGGCATTGTTGACCAGCACGTTGAGCTTGCCGAAGTCGTTGACCGCGGTGGACACCGCGGCCGCCCACTCCTCGGGCTGGGTGACGTCGAGGTGGACATAACGCGCGGACTCCCCGATGTCGTCGGCGAGTTTTTTGCCATCATCGTCGAGAATGTCGCCGATCACGACCTTCGCGCCCTCGGCAACCAGGGCCCGGGCGTGAGCGGCGCCCATCCCCCGGGCGCCACCACTGATCAGTGCAACTTTTCCGTCCACGCGTCCCATGACGCGACACGCTACCGCAGCCGGCCTCGACGCTAGAACTTGTTCCACCAGGACTCGCTCGGCGAGTGCTTGCTTTCACCCGGGTGTTGTGGCCGACCAAATCCGTACTAAACTAGAACACGTTCCAGTTAGCCTACGCCGCGGTAAGCAACAACGTGAGGACCTTCCCATGCACACTCCCATCTGCGACGAGCTCGGCATCGAGTTTCCGATCTTCGCCTTCACGCACTGCCGTGATGTCGTGGTCGCGGTCAGCAAGGCCGGCGGATTCGGCGTCCTGGGGGCGGTCGGCTTCACTCCCGAGCAGCTCGAGATCGAGCTGACGTGGATCGACGAGAACATCGGCGATCATCCGTACGGCGTCGACATCGTCATCCCGAACAAGTACGAGGGCATGGACTCACACCTGTCGGCCGAAGACCTGGCTGAGTCGCTGCGCAAGATGGTGCCGCAGGATCACCTCGACTTCGGCAAGAAGATCCTCGCCGACCACGGCGTGCCGGTCGAGGACAGCGACGGCGACACCCTGCAGCTGCTGGGCTGGACCGAGGCGACGGCCACGCCTCAAGTCGAGGTGGCGCTCAAGCACTCGAAGGTGAAAATGATCGCCAACGCGCTCGGCACCCCGCCGCCGGAGATGATCAAACACATCCATGACGCCGGGCTGAAGGTGGCGGCGCTGTGCGGCTCTCCCTCGCAGGCCCGCAAGCACGCCGATGCCGGCGTCGACATCATCATCGCCCAGGGCGGCGAGGCCGGTGGGCACTGCGGCGAAGTGGGTTCGATTGTGTTGTGGCCGCAGGTCGTCAAGGAGGTCGCGCCGGTTCCCGTTCTCGGCGCAGGTGGTATCGGCAGCGGTCAGCAGATCGCCGCGGCCCTGGCGCTGGGCTGCCAGGGTGCGTGGACGGGCTCGCAATGGCTGATGGTCGAGGAATCCTCGAATACCCCGGTGCAGCAGGCCGCTTACATCAAAGCCGGCAGTCGCGACACCGTGCGCAGTCGGTCATTCACGGGTAAGCCGGCCCGGATGCTGCGCAACGACTGGACCGAGGCCTGGGAGAAGCCGGACAACCCGAAGCCGCTCGGAATGCCCTTGCAGTACATGGTGTCCGGCATGGCGGTGCGGGCGACCAACCGCTACCCGAACGAATCCGTCGACGTTGCGTTCAATCCGGTCGGCCAGGTCGTCGGGCAGTTCGCGAAGGTCGAGAAGACCTCGACGGTCATCGAGCGCTGGGTTCAGGAGTATCTGGAGGCGACCAATCGGCTCGACGAGTTGAACGAAGCCGCCGCGGTCTAGTCGTCGTCTTCGGCGGCGCCGGTGAAGACCTCTTTGGTCCGCTCGACCGCGTACGTGGCGATGTCCAGCGAGTTGTGGATGATATCGCCTGTGCCACCGGCGATATCGCCTTTGATGATGTGGCTGGCGTTCTCGACGATGTCCGACGACCGCTCGACGGCGTTCGTCACGATGTCGCGGGCGGCGTCGATGGCGTCTTTCGGCCTGAAGGCCATGGCTGTCTCCTGAGTTTTAGGGGAAGTGGGTGATGCTGGTGTCGGACGGGAATCCGCCGCCTTGGCCGTTCGGGGCCCCGCCCCCGGTCAGCTGGCCGATCTGCCAGCCGTGTTCGGTGCAGAGCATGGGCTGCCCGTCGGGCGACTGCGCCGACGACCCGCGCGGGTTGTCGCACTTGGCGCCGACTTGCTGAACTCCGTAGAGCGGATAGGTGATGACCCAGTACCCCGTCTGCGCTGCCGGGAACTGGTTGATGATGAAATGGCAGGCTTCGGCCTGACCGCCGGGGCCCCGGCCGAAGATGAATCGTTCGTAGTTGTCGCACGGTGCACCGAGCGACGCGTCGTAGTTCATCCCCGGTACGTCGCCGTCGTAGTGCCCGGCATCGGCAGGGGCGACCGGCGCCAGGCCGACAGCAGCACCGGTGACCGCCGCGGCAGCGAACATTTCGCGAATCATGATCCACCTTCGGTAGTGCGTCACCGGGCCATTTCTCCTGTGACCCGCAGGCAAGCATAGTCAGTACCGCCGCCGCCACAAGGCCGTTTCGCGCAGCGATCGACAGGCCGGTATGTGCAGATCAGGACGCCGGTCGCGGCCGTCGCCGAAACGAGGTGCAGTGGGCGGGTGCTTGCACCGCGTCGTCGGGAGTGATGACGTCGCTGACAACCATGCACACCAGGGTGGCCTCCTAGTCGGTGACTTCTCCCGGCATGAGACCAGACCGGCAGTGACACCGAAATTCAGCTGAAGGGCTGGCGAGAACACGTTCCAATCTGGTGTCGGGCAATCCCTGCAGAGCCGTTCCATCTCGGCGGTCGCGGTGCTTTACTGAGCCAGAACGCGTCATGTCCAAGTCGTTTTCCCAAAGCCATTTTCATAGGAGTGCCACCGATGCCGACTCCGAATCTTCCTGCCGGATTCGATTTCACTGATCCCGACGTCCACGCCAAACGCCTACCGGTGGAAGAACTCGCCGAACTTCGCCGGACCGCGCCGATCTGGTGGAACGAGCAGCCCGTGGGCGCCGGCGGGTTTGACGACGGTGGTTTCTGGGTCGTGTCCAAACACAAGGACGTCAAGGAAATTTCGCGCCGCAGCGATGTGTTCTCGAGCCTGGAGAAGACCGCGCTGCCACGCTACAAAGACGGTACGGTCGGCGAGCAGATCGAGCGGGGCAAGTTCGTCCTGCTCAACATGGACGCGCCGCAGCACACTCACCTACGCAAGATCATCTCGCGTGGCTTCACGCCGCGCGCCGTGGAGCGTCTTCGCGACGACCTCCGGGAGCGGGCCCGACAGATCGTGGAAACCGCGGCGGCGCACGGATCCGGCGACTTCGTCGAGCAGGTGTCCTGCGAGCTTCCGCTGCAAGCCATCGCCGGACTGTTGGGTGTGCCGCAGGAAGACCGGATGAAATTGTTCCACTGGTCCAATCAAATGGTGGGTGACCAGGATCCGGAGTTCGCCGGCAACGACGCCATCGACGCCTCGATCCAACTGATCATGTACGCCATGCAGATGGCCGCCGACCGGGCCGCCAACCCCGGCGAGGACATCGTGACCACGCTGATCAAGGCTGACGTCGACGGCCACAAACTCTCCGACGACGAATTCGGGTTTTTCGTCATCCTGCTCTCGGTCGCCGGCAACGAGACGACCCGCAACTCGATCACCCAGGGCATGATGGCCTTCACTGACTTCCCCGACCAGTGGGAGCTCTACAAGAAGGAGCGTCCCGCCACTACCGCCGACGAGATCGTGCGGTGGGCCACCCCGGTGACGTCCTTCCAACGGACCGCGCTGCGGGACTATGAGCTGTCCGGAGTGCAGATCAAGAAGGGTCAGCGCGTCGTGATGGTCTACCGGTCGGCCAATTTCGACGAGGAGGTGTTCGAGGACCCGTTCGCCTTCAACATCCTGCGCGACCCCAACCCGCACGTCGGCTTCGGCGGCACCGGCGCGCACTACTGCATCGGCGCCAACCTGGCCCGGATGACCATCGACCTGATGTTCAACGCGATCGCCGACGCCATGCCCGACCTGGAGTCTGTCGGCACTCCCGAACGACTGCGCTCGGGCTGGCTCAACGGCATCAAGCACTGGCAGGTCGATTACCACAGCGATGCCTCGGCCAAATGCCCTGTCGCGCAGTAGGCTACGGCTATGTCGTCACATAAAGCGGTCCAGGTCAAGTCCGCGGGCGCACCGCTGGAGCTCGTCGACGTCGAGACCAGGCCACCGGCGCGCGGAGAAGTGCGGATCAGCGTCAAGGCCTGCGGCATCTGCGGCACCGACGCCCACTTCGTCGCCGGCGACTTCCCCGGCCTGTCCTGGCCGCTCACTCTGGGCCACGAAATCGCCGGTAGGATCGCCGAAATCGGGCCTGATGTTGAAGAATTCGACGTTGGCGACCGCGTTGCCGTCGGCTGGTTCGGCGGCAACTGCAACCACTGCGCGCAGTGCCGCAAGGGGCAGTTCATCCACTGCGTGAACGGCAAAGTGCCGAGCTGGCACTACCCCGGCGGCTACGCGGAGTCAGCGACGGTTCCGGCCACCTCCCTGGCGCGTATCCCCGCGGAGCTCTCCGACGCCGAAGCCGCCCCGATGGGCTGCGCGGGAGTGACGACGTACAACGCGCTACGACACACCAGGGCGCTGCCCGGCGACCGGGTGGCGATCCTCGGTGTCGGTGGGCTCGGTCACCTGGGAATCCAGTTCGCCCGCGCAATGGGTTTTCAGACCATCGCGATCAACCGCGGGACCGCCAAAAAAGAAGATGCGCTCCGACTCGGTGCGCACCACTACATCGACGCGACGGACGGCGACGTCTCCGATGCCTTGAACGACCTCGGCGGGGTTGCTGTCGTGCTGGGTACCGCAGGGGCGTCGAAGGCGATGGCCGCAACTGTCGGCGGGCTGCTGCCCAGGGGCGAGCTTCTCGCCATCGGCGTCACCCCGGAGCCGCTGCCGATCAGCCCCCTCCAACTGATTACGCCGGGCCTCAGCATTGTCGGCCACCCGTCCGGCACGGCCAGCGAAATCGAAGACACGATGCAGTTCGCGGTGCAGACCGGAGTGCGGGCGTGGATCGAAGAGTTGCCGTTGGCGCGGGCCGCTGACGGCTACGCCACGCTGGAACAAGGTCGGGCCCGCTACCGGACCGTCCTGACGGTGTGACGCACAACGACGTTGCTGACTGGAGCCTCGACGGCTCCGACGGTGACGTGCTGATCCGCACCGGTGTCGCCGGGCCGGCCGCGGCGATGGGACATCGGCTGACCCTCGCGATGCGGGGCTGGCGGGCGACGACGAAGTGGGATGCCGACGAACGGTGGCCGCGGAATTGACGGTCGATACTGGCTCGCTGCAAGTCGTGCGCGGTGAGGGCGGCGTCACTCCGCTGTCCCCGCCCGAGAAGTTCCTGGTGCGCAGCAATGCGTTGCGATCGCTGGCTGCCGAGCGCTATCCGCGAATCACCTTTGTCTCCGCGGACATTGAGAAGACCGGCGACGGCTACCGGTTGATCGGGACATTGACCATCCGCGACGTCTCCCGACCGCACATCGTCGATCTGCGCACCGAAGACCTAGGCGGGCACTGGCTGCTTTCCAGCGAAACCACGGTCCGGCAATCGGATTTCGGCATCAAACCGTACTCGCAACTGCTCGGCTCACTGAAGGTCGCCGACGACGTCGTAGTCGCATTCACCGCGAAGCGCGCCAAGAGGTCCTGATGGAAGGAGTCGCGATGAGAATCGGTGTGGTGTTCCCGCAGACCGAGATTGGCGCCGATGCGGGCGCGGTTCGGGCCTATGGCGAGCAGGTCGAACGACTCGGGTTCGCTCACCTGGTGGCCTACGACCATGTCGTCGGTGCGGACGCACGCGTTCACTCCGGCTGGAACGGCCCTTACGACCTACACGACACTTTTCACGAGCCGCTCGTGACATTCGGCTACCTCGCCGCTGTCACCAGCACGCTTGAACTCGTCACCGGCGTGGTGATTCTCCCGCAGCGACAGACCGTTCTGGTCGCCAAGCAGGCCGCCCAAATCGACCTGCTCAGCGGCGGTCGGCTGCGCCTCGGGGTCGGCCTCGGCTGGAATGCCGTCGAGTATGAAGCTCTGGGCGAAGACTTTTCGACCAGAGGTAGGCGCTGCGACGAGCAGGTGCAGCTGATGCGCAAGCTGTGGACCGAGCCGAGCGTCACCTTCGCCGGCCGCTACCACACCGTGACCGGGGCTGGGATTGCGCCGCTCCCGCTGCAGCGCCCGATTCCGGTGTGGTTCGGAGCGGCCACACCGCGCGCGTTGCGACGAGCGGGCCGGCTCGGCGACGGCTGGTTTCCGATGATGGCGCCCGGCCCCAAACTCGAGCGGGCACGTCAAGAGGTGGCGCAGGCGGCGTCCGAGGCCGGCCGGGATCCGGCCCACCTCGGCATGCAGGGTCAGGTGTCCTGGGACGGCAGCGCCGAGCGCTTGGCCGGCGGATTACGAATGTGGGCGCAGGCGGGCGCGTCCCATGTCGCGGTCAACACCATGAACGCGGGGTTGGCGTCGGCCGACGAACACCTCAACGTGTTGAGCATCGCCGCCGACATCGCTCAGGAGTTCGCGGCTTGACTAGGGCGCCGGCGCGCCCGGTGCTCCCGGTGGCGGGGGCGGTGGCTGTTGGTCGGGGTCTTGCCCGTGCAGGCGTTGCAACAACTTCGTGAGCAGCGGGTGCGGGTTGGGCGGCGGCTCGGGCGGAGGCGCAACCGGCGGTGGCGGCGCCGGCGGCGCGACCGGTGCAACGGCGGGAACCTCAGCGGGCGCCTGCTCGACGACGGGCTGCTGCTCGACGACGGGCTCGTGGGCCGGCGCAGTCTTGTGAGCGGGCAGAGCGGGCGGCTTGACCGCGGGCGGCGGCGGAGCCTCGGCGATGGGTGCTTGGGCGGCCAGGTGGGCGAATGGCCGGACCGGGTCGGGCGCGTGGTTGGGCACCAAATGCGGCCCCAGCGCCAGCGACAGCGACGCCACGAGCGTCACCGCGCCGGCGGCCAGGATGGTCACCGCGCCCGCATACGGGCGCTGCCGCGCGGTCTTGTGGTCCTGCCGCCAGCGGTTCACGGTGTCGAGCATCTCGGCATCGGTGAACTCGGTGCTGTGCGCCGCGGCGAGGGCGGCTCCGCGCGCTAAGGCCAATTCCGCGCCGGCCTGAGTGATGACCGGGACCGGCAGCGACGCGAGCCGTGCCGACAGCGCGTCGAGTTCATCGTGAGCGCCGACAACGACGATGCCGCCGGGCTGCCAGGAGCTGCGGTCGAACAGCGCGGTCAGCCAGTGCATCAGATTGGCCGGGCCGCCGGACAGCTGCTTGATGGCGGTTTGGGGTTCGCCGCCCTCGGCGTCGACCATCACCACGATCGTAGAGTCGCCGTCGACCACGCATACCGCGGCTTGGTCGTAGCCGACGACTGGCGCGATGGCGCGGGCGAGCATGTCGCAGGCGTCGTGCAGCCGGATGGGCACCACGTTGTCGAATCCCGCGTCGGTGAGTGACTCGACAAGCAGCGCCGCTTCCGCGACCGATTCGTCGTTCCAGGTGACGCCAACGACGCGCAGGCGTTGATCGAGCCCAGCGGCGGCGCGTTGCGCATCCAGGACAGCGGCGCTGGCCTGCTCAGATGTGTAAACCGCCTGGATTCCGGCGGTGAGATGAACGTCGAAGTCGTCGTGATCGAGGATGGCGCCGTCGGCATCGCGACCTTCCACCAGGACCCAGCCGACTGACTTCGATGTCAGCGACAGCCCAAGTACCGTTTCCAAGTCTGCACCTCAATCGCGGTCCGGTGCCCATGCTCCCGCCCGGCGAACATGACGAAAGACGTATTGCTTCGCAGGCGGCGGAGGACCGGGACCGCGTGGTCTCGTCGGTCTTACCCCGGGTCACCCTACGCGCTCGTCGCGAGAAAGCGCGACTCGGGATAACCGGGTGTGGACTTGCCGGCGGTCGCAAAAAGTTGCCCCGAAGAGGCCGTTTAGGGTTCCTAGCACAGGCCCGCGCAGATGGAAAGGGTTGCTGCCAAATCGCCACACCGTTGTGCCTTCATCGACATATGGTCGGCCGCGCGGTACGTTTTTCCTAGCGTGTAAAGCCGTCGACAAGGGGCCGGATATGGCATATGTGAGCGTCAAGATGCGTGGCTGGGCGAGGCGACTAACGGTCGCCGCGATTTCTGCCGCTGCGCTACCGGGTCTGGTGGGCCTCGTCGGCGGGGCGCCGTCGGCCAATGCTTTCTCTCGACCCGGGCTGCCTGTCGAGTATCTGGAAGTACCGTCGGCGTCGATGGGTCGCAGCATCAAGGTCCAGTTCCAGAGCGGTGGCAGCGGCTCTCCTGCCGTCTATCTGCTGGACGGTCTGCGGGCCCAAGACGACTACAACGGCTGGGACATCAACACCCAGGCGTTCGAGTGGTACTACCAGTCCGGGCTGTCGATCATCATGCCGGTCGGGGGCCAGTCCAGCTTCTACACCGACTGGTACCGCCCGGCCTGCGGCAAGTCTGGTTGCCAGACCTACAAGTGGGAGACATTCCTGACGAGCGAACTGCCGGGCTTTTTGTCCGCGCAGAAGAGCGTGAAGCCGACCGGTAGCGCTGCGGTCGGCATCTCGATGGCCGGTTCGTCGGCAATGAACCTCGCTATCTACCACCCCGCTCAGTTCATCTACGCCGGGTCGCTGTCCGGCTATCTCAGCCCGTCTACCGGCCAAGGCCCGATCGGGCTGGCGATGGGCGACGCCGGCGGCTACAAGAAGGAAGACATGTGGGGGCCCGATAACGATCCGGCGTGGATCCGCAACGACCCCACGGTCAACGTCGACAAACTCGTCGCCAACAACACCCGGCTGTGGGTGTACTGCGGCAATGGGACTGCGAACGAACTGGGCGGCAACAACTTGCCGGCCACCTTCCTGGAGAGCAATTTCATGATCGGCGGTAACAAGAAATTCCAGGATGCGTACCTTGCGGCCGGCGGTCACAACGCCGTGTTCAACTTCCCGCCCTACGGCACCCACAGCTGGGAGTACTGGGGCGCACAGCTCAACGCCATGAAGCCCGACCTGCAGGGCACGCTGGGCGCTCACGCCGGCTGAGTTTCTTTCGCGTCGCGCTCGAGTTCCGATCGGTGCAGGCCGTCTGTGATACGTCCGCACCGGCGGGGTATCCGCTGTGGTGGTTGTCAGCCGCCCAGGGCAGCGAGAAGCTCCTTGATTCGGGCCGCTTCATCATCGGACGGGACTTCTTCGGCCTCGATGGCGTCGAGGAGTTCGGGTGTGAGCCCGGCGCCGTTCGCCGTTTCCTGGGCCGATAGCTTCGCTCGCCGCCGGACGACATAGAGCTGTTGACCCAGCGTCGCGCCGGGTGCCTCGGACACCATCTCCATCAGCGCGTCGTAGCGGGTCCGAACTCCGCTGAGCGAAACGATGACTGACGGTGTCGCGCGACCGCGGGCCGCTGCCTTGGTCAGTGCGGTCTGCAGCTTGCGCAAACCGGACAGGATGACATTTGCGCGATTGGAGAACTCCGGGTCGCTGGTGTCGGGCAGGGCGTCGATGGCTGCGGAGAACATCTGCATCGCTGCCTCGACCAAGCTGACAATGACGGGCGCTTCGCCGTCATCGGGTCCGCTGTCGGTTCTGGACCGCTTTGTGCTGTGGAAATCGTCGATGATGATCACTCCGTCTGAACAGTCATTGGGAAGGCGTCGAAACGCTGAAACGCTAGCGCGGATCTATCGTCGGGACAAGGGATGCGCCGCCCGGCCAATTCGCGGGCATCAGCGTCACTTCTGGCATCCGGGACTGCCCATTGGCTGCGCGGTGCAAAAAATTGGCCGGCATCGCCATTTCCCCGCACCGCTCCCCTGCGGGCATGCTTGGATCAGTACATGCAGGGTTCTGCGACAGTTCAGATGGCCGCGCCGGCGGACCAGATCTGGGATCTGATTACCGATGTCCGAAGCATTGGCCGCTACTCCCCCGAAGTGTTCGAAGCCGAGTGGCTCGACGGCGCCACCGGACCCGCGCTGGGTGCGCGCTTCCGCGGACACGTCAAGCGCAACGAGATCGGACCGGTGTACTGGACGGTCTGTCGAGTCACCGCGTGCGAACCCGGCAAGGAATTCGGCTTCGAGGTGCTGGTCGGCGATCGCGCGGTCAACAACTGGCTCTACCGGCTGACGCCCTCGGGTGACGGGACCGAGGTGACCGAGTCGTTCCGGATGACGTCCTCGCCCGTCCTGAGCGTTTACTACTGGCTGTTCGGCGGATGGATGAGGCAGCGACGCAATGTCCGGGACATGACCAAGACACTGCACCGCATCAAGGAAGTGGCCGAGGCATGAACTGGGAACTCGGCTGAATCCTGATCTCCGGGTGAGCCCGTAGGCTTGGGGCGGCAGCGCGCGCCGGAGTGGAGGCTTGATCTGTGGCAATCGAACTGCGGCAGAGGCTGCACTGGCTGGCGATGCACGGCTTCGTCCGTGGCGTGGCATCGCTCGGCGCGCGGCGCGGTGACCTGCAGGCCCGGCTGATCGCCGACCCGTCGGTGCGAGCGAACCCGGTGCCGTTCTACGAGGAGGTTCGGGCCCGCGGCGCCTTGGTGCGAACCGGGCTCGGCCACATCACCGCCGATCATGCGATCGGCCACGAACTGCTGCGGTCCGACGATTTTCGGGTGCTGTCGATCGGATCCAATCTCCCTGCGCCACTGCGATGGCTGGAGCGCCGGGCCCGCGACAAGCTGCTGCACCCGTTGCGCCCGCCGGCGCTGCTGGCCGTCGAGCCGCCGGATCACACCCGTTACCGCAAAACGGTGTCGTCGGTGTTCACCCAACGCGCCGTGGGCGCACTGCGGGACGGCGTCGAGCAGACCGCGGAGTCGTTGCTGGACGAGTTGTCTTGCCAATCAGGTGTCGTCGACATCGTCGACCGGTACTGCTCGCAGCTGCCGGTGGCGATCATCAGCGACATCCTGGGAGTCCCAGAGTGCGATCGGCAGCGCATTCTCGAATTCGGTGAGTTGGCCGCGCCCAGTCTCGATTTCGGGCTGCCCTGGCCGCAATACCGGCGGGTGCAACGCGGGCTCGCCGGATTCAACCTCTGGCTGGACACTCATCTGGACAAGCTGCGCCGCGATCCCGGCGAGGATCTGATGAGCCAGCTGATCCGCAAAGCTGAAAGCGGCTCGGCGCAAACGTACCTCGATCACGAAGAGCTTCGCGCCGTCGCCGGCCTGGTGCTGGCCGCCGGGTTCGAGACCACGGTGAACCTGCTGGGTAACGGGATCCGGATGTTGCTGGACCACCCTGAGCAGCTACGCACCCTCAGCCGTCGTCCCGAGCTGTGGCCGAACGCTGTCGAGGAGATCCTGCGGCTGGAGTCGCCGGTTCAGCTCACGGCGCGAATAGCGCTCAACGACACCGAGATAGCGGGCCGTCCGGTCGGTCAGGGCGAGCTGGTGTTGGTCTACCTAGCCGCGGCCAACCGTGACCCGGCAGTGTTCCCCGACCCCAACAGGTTCGATATCGAACGCGACAACGCCGGTAGACATCTGGCTTTCTCCGGCGGCAGGCATTTCTGCCTGGGTGCGGCGTTGGCGCGTGCCGAGGGAGAAGTGGGGCTGCGGGCATTCTTCGATCGTTTCCCCGACGTGCGCCCCGCCGGCGCCGGTAGCCGCCGTGATACCCGGGTTCTGCGGGGGTGGTCCATCCTGCCAGTCGCGCTAGGTCCGGCCAGGTCGATGGCCACCCGCTAGAGGCGTGCGCGCAGAGACAGTCCGCGCAGTGCGATGGGGCGGCCTGGTCAGTTGGCGGCGCGAGACGGAAGCCCAGCAGTCGCCCGTCTCAATGACCCGGCCTGCGAGCGTTCGTTGTGGACGGCTCTGGGGATCGCCCAGTTCATGGAACCGTCGCCTATTCAGTTGGGTCGGACGGTCGAAGAATGCTCATTCAGGAATGACGGGCGCGCTGGGGTGTTGATGGGACAAGCACGAGCGAGCCGATTCCCAGCGCGATCGTCATGGCCGTTGGCACCGCACCGACACGTAGCGGGGGCGCAGCAGCAACACCAGCGAGGCCGAACCGGCAAACGCCGCGATGACGACCAGAGGGAACGTTCGGTGCGTCAGGCCCTCCCAAGATTGAAAAGGGCCGACCACCTGTCACTTATGCTGCATGGAACTCTGGCCTTGGATGGCCGATTCGATCTCGTCGGCGGGAATCGCCTTGGTGCAGAAGAACCAGTCCTCGCATTCGACATCATCAGCGTGGCCTTCCATTCGCTCCTTGGCTGTTCCACATGAGCCCGCGGTGGGCACGATTACCCGGTCACCGGGCCGCCAGTCCGCCGGCGTGGCGACGTCGAAGTGGTCGGCCGTTTGCAGGGCCTTGACGACGCGCAATAGCTCGTCGAAGTTGCGGCCCAGGCTCAGCGGGTAGAAGATCATCGCCCGGATCACGCCCGTGGGGTCGATGACGAAGACTGCGCGCACTGCTTTGGTCGTGTCTTCGCCCGGCATGATCATCCCGTACTTTTGTGCGATCTTCATCGACACGTCCTCGATGAGGGGGAAGGTGACCTCGACGTCGCTCATGTCGCGGAAGGTGATCTTGTCCTTGATGGTCCGTAACCAGGCGATGTGGCTGTAAAGCCCGTCGACGGATAATCCAACCAACTCGGTGTTGTATGCCGCGAACTGCTGTTGCATTGAGGCCAACGTCATGAACTCGCTGGTGCACACCGGGGTGAAGTCAGCGGGGTGGGAAAAGAACACTACCCACTTGCCCTTGTAGTCGGCGGGAAAAGCGATATCACCTTGGGTGGTGACAGCTGTGAACGCCGGGGCTGGGTCTCCGATGCGGGGCATGGTTGTCATGGGGGCGGGCGCGGGTGCCTCGGCAGTGGTGGTCATGGCAAGTCGTCCCTTTTCGTTGATTGCTGAAGTGTTCGTTTACCAAATAACGTATACCCGCCGGGGTATATTCCGCGAACGTGGTCTGCCGCGGAGCCAGACTTCTACGCAGTGCCCGCTGCGCGCGGAGGCCCCACCGACTCGTCCGGCGGCGTCGGCGATGGGCATTGCACTGCTGCGCTGATCAGTTCGTCGCTACCGGTGGCTGCGCCATCAGCTGCGGACGTTGACGTCATCGTTTCGGGTGACGTCGCTGTCGCCCGGGCCGTGGGCTCGTCCGACATGCGCTTCGTCACGCATGCGTTGTGACATGTGGGGGTAGTGCAGTTCGAACGCCGGCCGTTCGGAGCGGATGCGGGGTAGCTCGGTGAAGTTGTGCCGCGGCGGCGGGCAACTGGTCGCCCACTCCAGCGAGTTGCCGTACCCCCACGGGTCGTCGACGGTCACCACCTCGCCGTAGCGCCAACTGCGGAAAACGTTCCACACGAACGGCAACATTGACACTCCGAGGATGAACGCACCGACCGTCGAGACGATATTCAACGTGGTGAAGCCGTCGGTGGGCAGGTAGTCGGCGTAGCGGCGTGGCATCCCCTTGTTGCCCAACCAATGCTGCACCAGAAATGTGGTGTTGAACCCGATGAGCGTCAACCAGAAGTGCAGTTTGCCCAGCCGCTCGTCGAGCAACCGGCCGGTCATCTTCGGGAACCAGAAGTAGGTGCCGGCGAAGGTGGCGAACACGATGGTGCCAAACAGTGTGTAGTGGAAGTGTGCGACTACGAAGTAGGAGTCGGTGACATGGAAGTCCAGCGGCGGGCTGGCCAGCAGCACCCCGGTCAGTCCGCCCAGCAGGAAGGTGACCAGGAAGCCGATAGAGAACAGCATCGGCGTCTCAAAGGTCAACTGCCCCTTCCACATCGTGCCGACCCAGTTGAAGAACTTGATCCCGGTCGGTATGGCGATCAGGTAGGACGTCACGCTGAAGAACGGCAGCAGTACGGCGCCGGTTGCGAACATGTGGTGCGCCCAGACCGCGATCGACAATCCCCCGATGGCGAGGGTGGCATACACCAGGGTGGTGTAGCCGAACACAGGTTTGCGGCTGAACACCGGCAGGATCTCGGTCACGATGCCAAAGAACGGCAGCGCGACGATGTAGACCTCGGGGTGCCCGAAGAACCAGAACAGGTGCTGCCACAACAGGACTCCGCCGCTGGCCGGGTCGTAAATATGGGCGCCCAGATGGCGGTCGGCGGCCAGCCCGAACAGCGCGGCGGTCAAGATCGGGAACGCGATCAGCACCAGGATGGACGTCACCAGGATGTTCCAGGTGAAGATCGGCATCCTAAACATCGTCATGCCGGGGGCGCGCATGCAGACCACGGTGGTGATCATGTTGACCGCGCCCAGGATGGTGCCCAGACCGGCGACGATCAGACCCATGATCCACAGGTCGCCGCCGGCGCCCGGTGAGTGGATGGCGTTGCTCAACGGGGTATAGGCGGTCCAGCCGAAGTCCGCCGCGCCGCCGGGGGTGATGAAACCGGAGATGACGATCAGCGAACCGAATAAAAAGAGCCAGTAGGAGAAGGCGTTGAGCCGCGGGAAGGCGACATCGGGAGCACCGATCTGCAGCGGCAGCACCAAGTTCGCGAAACCGAAAACGATCGGGGTGGCATACAGCAGCAGCATGATGGTGCCGTGCATGGTGAACAATTGGTTGTACTGCTCATTGGACAGGAACTGCAGCCCCGGCTGAGCCAGTTCGGCGCGCATCAACAGCGCCATCAGCCCGCCGATGAAAAACAGCGCATAACAGGTGACCACGTACATGATCCCGATCATCTTGTGATCGGTGGTCGTCACCAAACGGTAAACCAACGTCCCCTTGGCTCCCAACCGCGCTGGAAAAGGGCGGCGCGCCTCAAGGGTTTCGCGCGAGGGTGCTTCGGCCGTCACAAACGCCTCCGGATATTTGGCATTGATGACAATCGCGCGGTCGCCAAGCCAGAAGACTTCGAGCACACGTGATGGCGCAGACCAGAATTGAAGTCTGTCCGTGAACCATGTTGACTGTCAATGCATTTGGCGGCGATCACAGAGACCCTCCACCGCGGCGGTTGCTACAGGCGCGTCCAGCGTGAGCTGCTGCTCAGCGGGGCCAGCGGAAAACCGGTGACCCCGCTCCCGGACTGGCTGGGGTGTTCAGCAAGATCGACGCTACACCGCGCGAGAACGGTGTGCAATGGAAACGTACTCCCCATGGTCGGTATGTGGACTAGTGTTCCTGGGCGCGTAAAAATGGCGAGGTCCCGAGATCGTCTCTGGCGAAAGAAAATAGGCCGCTTTATCAAAATCTAGCCGACCTGGATTCCGAAGTTTCACGGCCTAAACCCGTGATTGGGATTACTGACTCAGGCTAGAGGCGTGACTTACCGCCGAAGTAACACTCCAGCGTCATCGTGCACACCAGTTGGCCGTTGCGGTTGAACATGGTGCCCTGCGCCAATCCCCGACCCCCGATGCCGCTGGGGGAATGTTGTTCATAGAGCAGCCAGTCCGACAAATCGGGCGGGTGATGGAACCACATTGCCAGATCCATCAGCGCCGAGAACCCCGGTCCCAGTGGCGTCGTGCGGCGCGCGATCATTGCCGACTCGAGCAACGTGCGTCCCGCAACGAATGCGGTGAGGCAGTCGGCGACGACAGGGTCGGCCGGAGCGATGCCGTTGGGGCGCCACCACATCCGGATGCCGGCGGGCGGCTGCGGCCCGGCGACGTCGGCCGCGAGTCTGGCCGACGGGTCCACGTATCGGTAGTCGATGGGTTGGTCGCGCACCCACCAGCCATTGCGTTCGTCAGCATGGTCGCGGTGCTGTTCGGCGAAGCCCGGCACGGACTCAGGATCGGGGAGATCCGGTGGAAGTTGCTGGTAGACAATGCTTTCGACGGATTTGCTGAACGATGCGACGCCCTCCAGCAGCACCGAGCCGAATTGCCGGGCAGTGACGCGTCTGGCTGAGAAAGTGCCGCCGTCGTGCAGTGCGGCGACTTCGAAGTCCACTGGTTGCCGGGCGTCGCCGGCGCGGAGGAAATACATGTGCAGGCTGTGCGGTAGCCGATCGGTGACGGTTCGGCTTGCCGCCATCAACGCCTGCGCGGCGATGTGTCCACCGGAGATGTGATGGGCGATTTCGTCGATCTGCTCGCCGACGAAGAAGTCCGCGTTGACCTGTTCGAGGTCGAGGCTGTCGAGGACGTGTCGCAGTGTGATGACGGGTGGCGGAGTGGTCACGCACGCATCATGCCGCTAAGACAGGTAGCGGCCAAACCATTCCAGGGTGCGCTGCCAGGCGTCCTCGGCCGCCGCGGCGTTGTAGCGCGGTCCGCTGTCGTTGAAGAAGGCGTGGTCGGCGTCGGGTTCGATGACGAGGTCGTGAATCAGGCCGGCGCGCTCGAGTGCCGCCTTGGCCGCCGGCTCAGAATCAGTCACCCGCTTGTCCAACGCCCCGTAGAACGCCAGCACCGCGGTCGCCTTGTCGCCACTGAAATCGGGGTTGTCGGGAAGCGGGCCGTAGAACGGGACGGCGGCCGACAAGCGTGCGGTGTGTGATGCCAGCAGTTGCCAGACCAGACCGCCGCCGAAGCAGAAGCCGACCATCGCCATCTTGCCGCCCGGAACCCGGTTTTGCAGTTCCGTGATGCCGGAATTCAGGTCGGCGAGCAACCGGTCCGGCGGCGCCGCGGCCAGCGCGGCGGTGGCCTTGGCCGGGTCGGAGAACTTCTCCGTCCCGCCCTCTTCGGACAGCAGGTCTATCGCCAGCGCAGAGTAGCCGGCCCCGGCGAACCGTTCGGCCACCGAGTGGACCCAGTCGGTGAGCCCCTTGTTCTCGTGGATGACCAGCACCCCCCGGCGGGCGTTGTGCGACTGCGCCCAGGCGCCGCGCAGTTCCCCGCGGGGACCGGCCCAGGTGATCGGCTCGGTAGGCAGCGCCCGCTTGGCTCCCGGAGGTTCCACTCCCTCACCCGAACTCGAGTGCAGCGGCCGGGTTTCGTCCTTGCCGCATGCCGCGATCAATGCGGCCGCAGCGCCGCTGCCCAGGCCGAGCAGCGCCAGCCGACGCATGGCTTCGCGACGAGTCAGCAAACCTGCGGCGTGTTCGGTGGCAATCTCTTCGGCGACGTACTGCTGTAAAGATGTCATCGAAACGAGTATGCGCCACAACCGGCGGTTGTGACCGGAAGACGCTGTCGGGCTCGGTCAGTCGAAGCGGTCTGGGTCGGCGAACGAGACCAGCAGATGTGATGGTGTCGGCCCACCTTGATGCAACTGATAGCTGCCACCAGCCAGGTTGCGGCGGGCCGGCACGGTCGGTACGAGATGCGGAAAGTCGAACGTGGTGACCGTCAGCCTCAAGCGGTGACCGGTATCGAGCAGCGCGGCGGTCGGAAAAATCTCGATGTCGTAGCGCGTGAGCTCCCCGGGAACGACGGGCTCGACCGCAGCCCGGGTGCTGAGATGATGCGGCTTGAGCACGGTGCCGTCGGGCAGATACCAGGTGCGCTCGGGGTCCAACGCCCGGTGTGAGCCCAGCAGCGCACCCTGGGTCAGTGGGCGAGAGGAGCCGTCGGGAGCGACGTCGTCGAGGTGGGCGACCCACAGCGTCTCGGTGGTGTCGGCGGTCGCGTGGAGCGTGAGCGTGATCGGCCCGGCGATCAGGGTGGGCTTGGTGCAAGCCTCGGTGGTGTAGGTGAGTGCGCCGCGCTGGACTCGCCGGTTGTCCTGGTCGTAGCGGGTGTTTCCGCCGCGTTGGCTGCGGATGAAGCTGGTCATCCCGAGCGTCCACTGCTCGACGCTACGGCCTGCGATCGGCCCCCGGCTCACGTATTTGACTGTCACCGTGGATGTTTCGGGCGCAGGATCGGCGGTGAGCCGACCCGCGTCGGAGAGATACAAGCGGGTCGGTGTCGCCTGCTCGAGCGGATAGTTGCGCACGTGTAACCAGCGCGAACTGCCAACCGGCTGGAAGGTGAACGGGGCTTCGCTGATCTCTGCCGCGGCGTCGTCGTTCAGCCAGTAGTCAAACCAGCGCAGCTGTATCGCCTGCAGGTGCAGGCCGCCGTAGTCAGAGACGTGATACCAGGGGCCCATCATCAGCCGCAGGTGCTCGGACACCGGCTGCCCGGGCTGCATCGGCTGCTCGTCGGGGCGGCCCGCGAAGGCGTTCTGCAGCGCGGCGTAATTCAGCGGCACACCGCGCTGAAAGGCGTCGTGCCAGCCGCCGATGAGGAACACCGCCACCTTGTTCGCGACGATCTGCGGCAGCACCGAGGCCGGCCGCAGGTCCTCCCAGAACTCTTCGTCGAACGCAGTCTCACCGCCGCCCACGGCGTCGGCGATCAGCGGTCCGAAGTAGCCGCGCTGAGCGCGTCCGCGCTTGCGCACCCCGGCGATGCCGCCGGCCCGAGGTCGCGGATGCTTTCCGCGGTTGATCACTTCCAATGCCGGGTTGACGATGTTCAGCAACTGATAGACGCCGCCGTACACCCGGATCGTGCGAAGGTGCGGCGCCCCGCCCATCGCCGCCGCGTCGCGGTAGAAGTCGCGCGCGGCCATCACCGGGAAGATCGCCTTGAGCGGCGAATCCGGGCCCACCGCGGCGGCGGTGAACAGCTGATTGATCGCCAGGTAGCTCACCCCGAACATGCCGACCCGACCGTTGGCATTGGGCAGCCTGGATGCCCAATCGACCAGCTCGACACCGTCCTGTGCCTGCCGCTGACCGAACATCTGGAAGACGCCGTCGGAGACGCCGCATCCGCGGACATCGACCATCACTTCGATGTAGCCCCGCTTGATCAGAAACGGGGTCGGGCCGCTGCCGATCTGAGCGGCCGGCGGCGGAGCCTTCTTGCCGTACGGCGTCAGCGACATCAGCACCGGGAACGGCCCGGCCGCGGGCTGTCCGGTGTCGCGGTCCGTCGGATAATGGATGTCGGCGCGCAGTTTCACCCCGTCGCTCATCGGAATAGCGACGTTGTGCTCAATGCCCACCCCGTACTGCGCCGCTCTGGGCGTCCAGGGCGGTGAGAACGGTGATGGGCTGGTTTCCCGGGCGCGCCTGCGTCGTGGTCGCAGTGTTGGCATCCCTACCTCCTGCGAGCGTCGTTGCCTGGGCCGACTGTAAGGATGCGCCGAAGCTTGCCCGGCATGGGGGCTGCCTGTCAGGCTTGTTCCATGTCGGTTGACGAAGCGGTGCTCGGCCTGTGGAAGGCGTTGTCAGCCCGGGATTGGGAGGCCGTTAAAAACTCTCTGTCCGCGGATTGCGTCTACATCGACATGCCGGTCGGGCCGACGCTGGCCGCGCGCGGACCTGAGGACATCGTGAAGCGACTCAAGGTCGGTCTCGAACCGCTGGCTTGCTATGAGAACCATGACGGCCTGCTACTGTCCAACGGCGCCGACGTCATGTACGAGCATTCCGAGACGTGGAACTGGCCAAGCGGGGAAACCGCTGTGCTGCAGTTTGTTTCAGTGCATCGCGTCGAGGGCGGCAAAGTCACACTGTGGAAGGACTACTGGGATATGGGCGGGCTGACTGCCCACGCCCCGCCGACGTGGATGGAGGACCTGGCAGCGGCCGACACGTCATGGATCTTTGACGCGACAGGCTTGGTCTGACGAGGCCGAAGCCTTCATACGCTCCAGGCCATCCGGAATTTGTCGGCCAATTGCTCACGGTTGAGATGGGCATAGTGGTCGTGTTCGAAGCGCCGGACCGCGACTGTGGCATCGACGATCGGGTCGCCTAGGATACCGCGCAGCCGTTGCGAGTTATCCAGTGCGGCAATCGCATACGCTTGTGAAGTGGAGAGCGGCTGGATGCCGAGCCGGCCGCGGTCGGCTTCGCTCAGGGTCGCCGGGTCGACCTTGGTCTCTGCGGGCAGCGCCGAGCTATCGGTGATGCCGTCCAGCGCCAGACCCAGGATGGTGGCCGTCGCCACGTACGGATTGGCCGACGGGTCGACGGCCTTGACCTCGACGTTGCCGCCGTACGAATTACCCGGGCCGTCGGCGACGAACCGCACGGCCGCCTCGCGATTCTCGGTGCCCCAGCAGACGTAGGCGCCCGCCCAATTGCCAGGGCGCAGCCGTAATCCTGACATGATCGACCCGCACAGCAGGCCCTGAGCCTCGGGCAATCCACGCAGCACGCCCGCGATCGCGTTTTCGCCCTGCTTTGTCATTCCAGGTGTGCCCCCGCCGTCGGAGAACAGCGGCACGGTTCCATTGCTCAGCGAAAAGTGTTGGTGGGCACCGGATCCGGCGTCACCGACAAACGGCACCGGCGAAAGGCTCACCCGCATGCCGTAGCGGCGGGCGATCCGACTGGCGATGATCCTGGTCAGCACCAATTGGTCAACCGAGGCGACCGGCGATTGCGGTGCCAGAGAAATCTCGAACTGATTGGTCCCGTACTCGGGATGGATTTGTTCGAGCGCAATGCCGGACAACGACGCTGCCGCGACGACGTCGCGGACGAAGGCCTCGTACTCGAGGACGCCTGCCAACCCGTACTGGGCCCACACCGTCGGTGCGAGGCGGTGTCCGTCCGGCTGAACGAGCAGGAATTCCAGCTCGTGACCGACCAACGCCTCGATGCCGGCGTCGGCCAGTGCCCTCTCGATGCGCTGCAGCGCAGCGCGGCCGCACTCCGGCACCGGTGTGCCGTCCTGCTCGAAGAAGGAACCGGGCGCCCACGCCAGTCCATCTCCGAGAATCCGCAGCGCTGACAAGTCGATGCGAACCCGTTGATCGCCGACGACGCCGATGCGGTCGGTGAATGCGATGCCAGTGTGGTCGATCGCGAAGGCGTGCCATACCGGGCTGGCACCCAGACCGTGCTCGGCGAAGGCGTTGGTGCGCCGGATCGGTACGGCTTTGGCCTGGGTGAGCCCCGCCGGATTGATCACCGTGCCGATGACCGCGTCCACTCCTTCGGTCTCGAGCTTGGCGATAGCCGCGGCAGCGAGTGGTGTGGTCGTCATCAGCCGGGAGACGGAAGTCGGCCCTTGGCTAGCGAACTCGGTGCGTCACACCCGGCTGGGCAAGGTCAGCGTGCAGGACTGGGCGATGTCCAAGGTGCGCAGCACGCGTCCCATTCCTACCCACAGCGCGCACGACAGCGCCAGATCGGCGAGCAACTCCTCGGAGAAGTGGTCGTTGCAGCGCGCCCAGAAATCCTCGTCGTCACGCAGCACTGTGTGTTCGGTTGCGAATCGGTAAGCGAATTCGGCCGCCAAGCGCTCTTGGTCGCTGTAACCGGTCCAGGTGCGCCACTGGTCGGCGTGGGCGTAGAGGTCCTCGTCGACGCCGTGGGCGAGCCCGTCGCCGTCACGGGTGTTGACGCACACTTCGCATTCGTTGCTGTGTGCGATGACCATGCGGGCCAGCTCACGGGTTCGCATCGGTAACCGGCTGCGGTTGTAGACCGCGTCGCTGAAAGATCCGATCGCGCCGCCCAGTTCAGGTGACTTCAGGATCCAGCCGGCGAGGTCGTCATCTGGGAAGTTTCCGATTCGGCTCATGGCTGGATGTTACGCCCGAAGGGCCGACAGCCACGGCACTCAGCCGCTGGCTTAACCCGTCGTCGGCGGACGCGAGACACACTGCGCCGAGTACAGCTCTTCGCCGAGCTTGTCCATCAGCTGCAACTGGGTCTCCAGGTAGTCGGCGTGGTGTTCCTCGTCGGCGATGATGCCTTCCAGCAGGGCGGCACTGGTCGAATCCTGCTTCTCGCGGCACATGATCACGCCTGGTTTGAGGCGCTCGAGCACGTCGCGTTCGATCGCCAGATCGGCTTCGAACTGTTCGCGCAGGGTCTGGCCGATGCGCAGGGAGAACAGCCGTTGGTAGTTCGGCAGCCCGTCGAGCAGCAGGATGCGGTCGGTGATGGCCTCGGCGTGCCGCATCTCATCGAAGGACTCGGCGCGGGTGTGGGCCGCCAACTCGGTGAATCCCCAGTTCTCCTGCATCTTGGCGTGCAAAAAGTATTGGTTGATCGCCGTCAGCTCGCTGGTCAATTGCTCATTGAGTAAGCGTAAAACGTCGGGATCGCCTTGCACCTTCACTCCTTAAATAGATCGCCGTAGCACGTGTCCGGGCAACGCTACCGCAGGTCAAAAGCCTTGTCACCGAAGGTAATACTCAGTCAGGTCAGCATTCCCTAACTAACCCGATCCTTGGTTTGAGCATTCGATACGCCATTCGGCATTTATGTCGCCAGCGCCGAGCCGAGAAATTGTGGTCGGCCGGTCCGTGCACGACCCGCGCCCCGCCCGCGCCAAGCGGCGCGCGGATGGTAAGTCAACGCGAGGGGTTGCCGCCGCGTTAGAAGTTAGGTTAGCCTTCACGAACCTGCTTAGGTTAGACTCTACTAACAACGCGATCTGATCACTGTCGGAGATCCTGGAGGTGCGCTGATGTACGTGTGCCTGTGCGAGGGCGTCACCAGCCAGACCGTCTCCGAAGCGGTCGCCTGCGGTGCGTCAACCTCCAAAGAGGTCGCTGCTCGATGCGGCGCGGGCCTGGACTGCGGCCGTTGCCGGCGCACCGTGCGCGCGATCATCGAGGCCTCCACGCAATTGCAGCCGACCGGCACCTGAGTTCTTCAACTCCCCCGCTTGGCGGTGAAATCCGCCAGCGCTGCCGCATTGGCTTGACCGCCCAAAAGTTCAGCGAAATACGCGTTCTCCCGCTCAGTCGCCGCAGCGATGTCAGCCATCGTGGGTTCGACCATCGACTGCTTGACCGCGATCAGGCTCGGAATCGACCGTGCGGCCAGGATTTCGGCGTGCCTACGGGCCTCGGCGACCAACTCGTCGGGCTCGCACACCTTCCAGACCATGCCCATCGCCAGGGCCTCCTGCGCGCTCACCCACTCCGACGACATCAGCAGCCACGCGGCGTTCTGGCGGCCGATCAATTGCGGTAGCAGGTAAGACGATGCCGCCTCGGGTGCGACGCCCAGGCTGGTGAACGGGCACTTCAGCCGCGCCGTCGACGACATGAACGTCAAATCTGCGTAGCCGAGGAGGGTGGTGCCGATACCGACGCCGACGCCGTTCACCGCACAGATCAGCGGCTTGGGGAACCGGGTCAGCGCGTCGATCATCGTGGTGAAATGCGATCCCTGGTTGGCCATCGCGGGATCGGTGATACGGGCCTGCATCTCCTTGAGGTCGTTGCCGGCGCTGAATGCACGCCCGGCCCCGGTCAACAGCACAACGGCCACCTCGGGGTCCCCGGCGGCCTTCAGCAAGGCCCCGGCGGTGGCTTCGTAGAGTGCCTCGTTGAACGCGTTGAGCGCTTCGGGCCGGTTCAGTGTGAGGGTGCGCACTCTCTTGTCGTCTTCGATCTGGAGTATCACCGGCGTCTCCTAGGTAGCGAACGGTGTGGTGAGTACGTAGCGGCTGGTCGGCACGGTGTCGATGTTCTCGTTGGCGCCGAAAGCCGCTGTGCTGGAGACCATTCGGGCCAGCCGCAGCTGTAGATCGGCGTCGTCGGCGGCGCCGAAGAATGCCTGCAGGTCGGTGACGGCCTCGATCGGGAATAGCTCTTCGACGATGCCGGCCAACCGCGGCGCGTCGGGTGTCAGCGCACGCACTACCGCGTTCTGGGTGTAGCCGAAGGTGGATTGAGTCTCGATCGCCACCGGCGTGTGATCGTGCTGCCAGCGCCGAAGCCACGTCGCGTACTCCAATTCGGCCGGACGCCGGAGCAGTGCGATGTTCGCCAGACCTGTCGTGCGCTGCCCCAATTGCAGTGGCGCCGGTAACGGTTTTGATTCGGTGACCAGATAGGCCGCGAGGTGGTCGCATTCGGTCCCCAGCAGGCGCAGCGCCTCGGCGATCTGGTCCCCGTAGCACTGCTGTGTCCACATACTCACCACGGCAACGGCGGGTGGATCGAGCGTCGTCAACGTCATCATCGAGTGATTCACCGCCGCGTCGCGGACGTTGACGCTCAAGCCGGCTACACCGAGCGCCAGGATCTCCTCGGCGACCGATGTTCGCTGCCGTCGACACCAATCATCGTCATGGTCGGCGGACCGCAGCAGTGCCACTACCTTTTCCATGGGCGCAACCTATGCCGAGCGATCCCGCGCCCAGCGCGGTTGGATGAATACGCCTTCGGCCTCGACGGTGACGCCCGCTGCATCGGCGAGGTGGCCGACGGCGTAGGTCTTCACACCCTCGGTGCGGGTGATGCGGGCTTCGCCGCGCAGGTCCCCGAGTCGGGTGGCTCGCACGTAGCGGAAGTTGATGGTGCCGGTCAGGCGTGGATTGATGCCGTCGCTGGCGGCCTCCCCCAGCAGGTGATCGAGTACCAGCGCGGCGACGCCGCCGTGGACGTGACCAGGCGGTCCTTCGTACGCGGCGCCCAGATGAAAATCGCACACCGATGTGCCGGATGCATCGCGATGGATCTGCACCGGCGGCGCAAGCGGATTGCGGATCCCGATGACGGCGTTGCCCCACGCCATCCGCTCGCCGGTGGCCAGATAGCGCACACCAAAGCCACCGTCGGTCTGTTTCTGACGCAAACGTGTGGTGGCCGAATCGATCTCGGCGACGGCGGTTGCTACGGTGCCGGCGTCCACCTCGGTCCTGATCGTCGCGTCGATCAGCGCCCGCACCGACTCGGCCAGCGGCTGGTAGACCGCCCGTAGCCGTTCGACGTCCTCGGCGCTGAGGTCTTCGAGCGTGAAGTCCAACATCAAGCGAAACTAGAACACGTTCACTTCAGTCGCGGTACTGGGGTCCTCGTGACTGCCGTTGCAGTCACCCACGCCACCTGCCGATCCAGATCGGCCGCGGTCCGCGATCGCGCGCCAGCGTCCCCAGCCGGTTCGTCGACAAGAATCAGTCGGCCTACCCGCCGGGCCGGTACCGGCAACAGACCAGCACGAAACCAGCGATACGCCCTCACCCGGGCAACACCATTGCGCTCCGCCCACGCCGCCAGATTCATGTCGTTGTTCCTTCAGCACGCTACCGACAACAACCGACCACTCACCAGGCAACAGCTGACTACGCCACCGGACGAACTCGCTGGTCGGCGACGAGCAGTTCGCTGATCAACCCGGCGAGCTGCCGGTAGGGGCCTTCGCGTCCGCTGGATGCGCGGAACAC